>NZ_JBOGCC010000201.1:0-4277 GCF_051656525.1 Clostridium sp.
AAAAAAGTCTATGATTTTATAGGTGTTGTAGCACCTGTAAATTCGAAAGATACACACACTATCTTAAGAATCCTAAAATCAAAGACTTCTATTGTATTATGACCTTTTTTTAAAGTTTTATGCAATATAAGTTGAAGATTTTTTTGAGCGAAATATTTTGATTATTATATTAAATGATTTTTGAAGTATACCCTCTAAAGATATTTTAGTTAGTGCTGAATATCTTTAGGGGTTTTTTTATTTTAATTTTCAGATAAAATCTGTGGAAAAAGATTAGAAAAAAGTTATCCACAAGAATAAGGAAAGGTTGTGAGTATTTTTGTAACAACCTTTAATATTTGTGGATAAAGATGTTGAATAAGATATTAAGGAAATTTTTAAATGATGTTATAATAAAGCTAATATATGTGAAGAATTTAATTAGCTATGAAATAAATCGGAGGTGGAGAGTTTGAGTATATATAAAGAAAAGGGAAGTAATAATGAGGCAATATATGAGGAACTTTGTAGAAGCTTTAATGGAAAAGTTGAGTTGTTAGATAATGAAATAATATGTAGTCTTCCTCCTTCTGTAAATCATAATAAAATAACTATTGGATTAAGTGGAAAGATACAGGATTTTTTATTTGGGAAGAATTGTGAGGTTTATTCAGAGCAAATAGAGCTTTTGCTTGGTGAGGATAAATTTAAGCCAGATGTTTTTGTAGTATGTCCAAAGGATAATGATGAGATTAGAAGAAAGGGTGAATCTATATTAGAAGTGCCTACAATAATTTTTGAAGTTGTATCTGATTTAAATGCATCATTAGATACAATTAAAAAGATGTATTTATATGCAGTTCATGGTATTAAGGAGTATAACTTAATATACCAAGATGGTACTCTTACTCAATATAAGTTACATGAAGATTATTATAGACCTTTTAGAATTTATAGTAAGGATGAAGTTTATAACTCAATTGAAATGAAGGGTTTAGAGATAGATTTAGGTAGAATTTTTTATTTCTTAAAGTAAAAATATAATAAGAGCTTTTGATTGAAAGTAATAGTCTTTAATAAATTGGGGCTATTATTTTTATAGTTTGTTAGTGATGATGTTATAATAAAATTATAGATTAATTAATATAAAAAATCTGGAGGTGAAAAAATTGGATAGAAGGAATTTTTCAGATTTAGAGAATCAAATTAAGTCTATGGTTAATAAGGCTTTTAATGCAGTAGATGCTGTTGATTTGAAGGATATTAAAGATAAGCGTGATTACGCAGTAAATAAGGTTCGTGAAAAGGCTAATGAGTATAGTGAAAGATATACCATGGCAAAAGATAAAAAAGAGATGAAGAGATATATTAGTAAGAATCCAGATGGTAAGGTCAAGGGATATGTATATATATTAATTGGAATTTTAGGAATAGCTATTTTTAGTTTTTTCTTAATGATGTTTTCAATGGTTAGTATGATGATGAGAGGTATGTTTACTTTAGGAACTTATTTTGGAATTGGATTACTATTAGTATTCTTAGTAGGTAGTATATTATTTTTAGCTAGAGGAATTAGTTTAAGAGGAAGAATAGCAAGGTTTAAGAAGTACATAAAGTTTATGAATAATAAGAAGTTTATTCAAATTAGTAATCTAGCTAAGCTATCAGGGTTAAAGGAAAAGTTTATTATTAAAGATTTACAGAAGATGAGTGATTTAGGAATGTTTTTAGAGGGACACATAGATGAAGAGAAAACATATTTTATGTTAAGTGATGATGTGTACCAAGATTATATAAATTTAAAAACACAGAAGAAAAATACAGAAGATGTAGAAGAAGAGGAAGTTTTTGAAAAAGAAAAGTCTATAATTGAGATAGGTAGAGAGTATATTAATGAAATAAATTTAATAAGAGCTAAATTGTATAAAGATGATTTAACAAAAAGACTTGAAAGATTAATAAATCTTGCAAATCAAATTATTAATTATGTTGAGAAGAATCCTAAGAAAATAAGGGATATTCATAGGTTTGTGACATACTATCTTCCAACAGTTATAAAGCTAATTAGCTCGTATAGTGAGTTAGATAGACAGCAAATTCAAGGTGATAATATAAGAAATGCTAAGATTGAAATAGAAAATAGTATAGATACTATAAATATAGCTTTTGAGAAATTATTAAATGAATTATTTGAGGAAACTGCTATGGACATTTCTTCAGATATTTCTGTACTTGAAACCCTATTTAAACAAGAAGGTTTAACAGAGAAGGATTTTAAAGAGTAAAGGTGGAGTTAAAATGAGTGAAGAATTTAATAAAGTACCAAGTTTAACTTTTGATTCTTTTGAAGAAAATGAGGTTGAAACTAAGGTAGAAGAAAAAGAAGATAAGAATATAGAAGATGAAATACAACTAACAGATGAAGAAAAGAAAATGGTAGATGACTTTGTTAGTAAGATAGATATAAATAATTCAAATTCTATTTTGCAATATGGAGTAGGAGCACAAAAGAAGATTTCTAACTTTTCACAGTCAGCATTAGAAAATGTAAGAACAAAAGACTTAGGTGAGATTGGTGATATTTTATCAAGTATGGTTTATGAATTAAAGACTGTTGAAGATACAGATGATAAAAAAGGAGTTCTAGGATTCTTTAAGAAAAATAAAGATAAGATTTCAAAAATGAAAGTTAGTTATGAAAAAGTTGAAGTTAATATTGAAAAGATGACTAATATTTTAGAAAAGCACCAAGTACAGCTATTAAAAGATATTGCTATGTTAGATAAGATGTATGAGACAAACAAAGTATATTTTAAAGAACTTACAATGTATATTTTAGCAGGGAAAAAGAAGCTTCAACTATTAGAAAGTGAAGAGCTTCCAAGACTTCAGAAAAAAGCAAAGATTAGTGGAAATCCACAAGAAGCTCAAGAATTAAATGATTTTATTTCACTTTGCAATCGCTTTGATAAGAAAATACATGACTTAGAATTAACAAAAATGGTTTCATTACAAATGGCGCCACAAATTAGATTAATTCAAAATAATGATTCTTTAATGGCAGAAAAAATACAATCTACAATAGTAAATACAATTCCACTTTGGAGAAGTCAGATTGTTTTAACACTTGGAGTTAGCCATGCAAGTGATGCAGTAAAAGTTCAAAGAGAAGTGACTAATATGACTAATGAGTTGTTAAAGAAAAATGCAGAAATATTAAAAACTGCAACTATAGAAACAGCTAAAGAATCAGAGAGAGGTATTGTTGATATAGAAACATTAAAAACAACAAATGAATCTCTAATATCAACACTTGATGAAATTCTTAATATCCAAACAGAAGGACGTCAAAAACGTAAAGAAGCAGAAGTTGAATTAAAAACTATTGAGGAACAATTGAAAGGTAAACTTCTTGATTTTAAAAGATAAAAATATAAATTAATAAAATATGATTAAAAAGATTTTAAATTATACTATAAATAATATGTTATAATTTTAAAAGAAAGTTTGTTCTAATAATAGAGGTTAGTTTTATAAATATTATTAGGAGGATTAAATATGACTTTAATGAAAAATATGACTTGGTACGAATTTAATGAGAGAAAAGATAATGATGTGGTTATTTTACCTATAGGGTCTGTTGAACAACATGGACCACATTTACCATATTATACAGATACAATAATATCAGAAGGATTTGCGACACTTCTAGCTGATAAGGTAAATGGGATAGTTATGCCATCTGTTAATTATGGTTATAAGTCTCAACCAGCATCTGGAGGTGGACCTTTATTTCCTGGGACAATAGATTTAAATGGTGCAACATTAGTAGCTTTAGTAAAGGATATTATAGAAGAATTAATAAGAGATGGTGTGAAGAAAATCGTATTAATGAATTCTCATTTTGAAAATCAAGCTTTTTTAATAGAAGCAGTAGATTTAGTAAGTAGAACAATGCCAAAAGGGACAAAAATTTTAATAATGAGTTGGTGGGATATGATAACTCAAAAGACTATAGATAAAGTTTTTGATGAAGTTGAATTTCCAGGATGGGCATTAGAACATGCGGCAATTACAGAAACATCATTAATATTAAAATTTGCTCCAGAATTGGTACATATGGATAGATTAATAGATGAAAAAATAGAGAAAGTTCCTAACTATCAAGTATATCCAATACCTGAAGATTTAGTGCCAAAATCAGGTCTTTTATCATTAGGTAGAAGTAGTTCTAAAGAAAAGGGTGAATTAATAATAGAGGAAGCTTTAGATGGTATGGTTAAAATATTAAAAAAAGA
>NZ_JBOGCC010000202.1:0-1028 GCF_051656525.1 Clostridium sp.
TGGCTGGATATAGCCATGAGCGAGGTGCACTGCTGGGTATTGGACAAAGCGTATCAGTCGGCCAGTATGAGCTGCGTTTAGATGCCATTACGCCCGAGCTCGGCCCTAATTTCACTGCGGAACGCTACCATCTCACTGCACTGCAAAATGGTAAAGTATTAGGGAATCTCTATCCTGAACGGCGCCATTACAGCGTACGTGCGATGCAAATGAATGAAACCGGTATTTTGCCGCTTGGCTGCGGGGATTTATATGCCGTGCCAGGGGAAAAGCGCGCACAGCAAATCGCCTTACGGGTGGCTCATAAACCGGGAAGTCGTTGGTTATGGCTGGGTGGAATATTGCTGACTATCGCAGGGCTACTCCCCCTGCGTCGTCGTCAAACAGCCGACGAATGCAATGAGGAGGCCATATGTCCGGAATAAAACGCTGGCTCCCGCTGCTGGCCGGTGGTCTGTTTTTACTGTTACTGCTATGGGCGCTTTACCCTGCGAGTACACCAGTGACCAAGCAGGCCTCAATCGGCACTCTACCCCCGTTGACGCTAACCACACTCAATGGCGAATCGCTCACGACCGATACCCTGCTCGGACAACCTTTTTTGCTCAATGTCTGGGCCAGTTGGTGCACCAATTGCCGTAAAGAGCATGCACTGCTGCAAACACTCAGCGGTCAGCTCCCCATTATCGGATTAAATTACCGTGACACGCCAGACGCCGCGAAAGGATGGCTACACAGCGTTGGCGATCCCTATTCTCATGTTATTGATGACCAACAAGGTCAAGCTGCGTTAGCACTTGGCGTTATCGGCACGCCGGAAAGCTGGCTGATCGGCCCACATGGTGAGGTCTTAGCACGCTATTTGGGACCACTCACATCTGAAATCTGGCAAACACAATTTTTGCCGCACTTATCCGCGAACCGAACAAAGGAGACTGTGCAGTGAAGCCACGCCAGCTACTTCTGATCGTTCTCTGTGCTAACGCTTTCGTTAACAACAGTTTCAGTGTTAACAGCGCTCTGGCTGC
>NZ_JBOGCC010000203.1:0-1155 GCF_051656525.1 Clostridium sp.
CCTTTAACAAAAGATACTCTAGAGTCTTTTAACTCCTCTCTTATTGTTCCAAGGTTTCCAGCATAAGTCAGCTTATCCAGTACAACTAACTTTATATCTTCATGCTTTTCTAACATATATTTAACAAAGTTTGCACCAATAAATCCTGCTGCTCCTGTTATTAAGTAAGTTTTCATTAAAGTTCCCCCTTCTCTCTCATTTCATTTAGGAATCTATCTATTCCACTTTTCCAAGTTGGAATTTTCTCTCCTATAACTGCTTCTAATTTACTACTATCAAGCTTTGAATATTCAGCTCTTTTAGCAGGTAATATAAAGTCACTACTTTTAGCTCTGTTTAGAGTTCCTTTCCATCCAATAGAATCTAAAACATACTTTGCTTGATCATATTTTGAAGCTACTCCACTATTACTTAGGTGATATAACCCATACTTTTTAGTTTCAAGAAGTTTTAATGAATATAATGCTAAATCATATGAATATGTAGGAACTGATACTTGATCATCAACTATTCCTAGAGTATCTCTCGATTTACTCCAATTTATAACTTGTCTATTAAAATTGTTATTAGCTATTCCAAATACCCAAGATGTTCTTACTACAAAACTTTTATCATAAACCTCTAATACTAATTTCTCTCCCTCAGCCTTAGCTTCTGAATATATAGAAAGTGGCTTTGGAGTATCCTCTTCTGTATATGGAGTATTTTTACTTCCATCAAAAACAAAGTCTGTAGAGTATGTTATATAATCTGCTTCGATCTCTTTAGCTACTAATGCTAAATCTCTTGGTGCTGCAGCGTTTAGCTTATAGCACATCTCTTTTTCTTCCTCTGCTTTATCCACATTATTGTAGGCAGCACAGTTTATAATAAGATTTATCTTTTTATCTTTTACAAACTCTCTCACTGCATCTATATTTGTAATATCTAGTTCTTTATAGTCAGTTGCTATAAAATCTAAATTTCTTTCTTTAAATATTCTTTGAAAATCATGTCCTAATTGTCCATTAGCTCCAGTAATTAATATCATCCTATTACCACACCACTTTGCACGAACTCTTTTAATGTTTGCTGCTGCCTATCTTTATCAGAAAGTAAAATCTCTTCTGTTGATAATTCATACTTTTCAAAGTTCCAATCTATTCCTATATCAGA
>NZ_JBOGCC010000204.1:0-1317 GCF_051656525.1 Clostridium sp.
ACATCAACAGACTCTGCAATATTACTTATACTTATTATGTTTTGTGTAAATGCCTCTTTGTATATGTTTTCATCTCTGTAAACTTTCATATCCATTCCTTAAATTATTAATTTTTCAACTCTATAAAATATTTATTTTACTTACCTACTCTAACACTTCCACCTGCATCTATGTCTCCTTCATGTGAACCATGAACCTTACAACTACCACCACAGTCTATATTTCCTTTAACATATCCCTCTATTTCAGCAGAACCTCCACAATCAACTCTACCATTTACATCACATTTTACTATAACTGATCCACCACAATCCAATTTGTTTACATTACCTTCAATTGTAACATTTAATATTTGCTTATCTTTTAACTCTTCACCTTCATATTTTTCTCCATTTACATATAAAACTCCATTTATAACTGACACATTTGCATTATTAGGAACTTTTATAGTCTTACCATTTATAACAACTTTCCCATTACTCATAGAAACCGAACTGTTATTTCCCATTGACACACAACTTCCATAATTTATATATTTACTCATATTTTTAAACATATCTCCCTCCTATTAGTTACATACTTTCTTTATTTTTATTATTCCAATGATATTCTTCATACAAGTCAAATGTTTCTTTATCATTACATCTTATTACTAAGCAATCTCCACCAACTCTAGTGAAATTACCTTTGCTATCTATAAATTCCCAACCATCTGATCCGTCAATAGAACTTACAAGTTTATCTTCTAGTTTCCATACATCATAAACTGTTCCTCCACTAGAATTTATTACTACATAATCTCCTCCGTCTCTACCATCCATATCAAACCAAGGATTACTTCTTCCATCTGCTACATTTAGTTCCTTTTGTGAATCTGTCATACATCCTGTTAACAATGTCATTGATAATACGCTAACACCTAATAAACTTACTATTTTCTTATTCATAATTATCCTCCGATTATATAAAGTATTTCAAACATAAAACTCAATATGAATTTTACAAAGAATAGTATAAATACTGCAGCTACTATTCCTAATACCAAAGATATAAATTCTTTAAATATATTCCACATGTTATTCTATGCCTTCTATTTCCATTTTACTGTCTTCAACCACTTTATATCCACTTTGATTTAATATTTCAACACATTCAGATGTAGTTAACACCATTTCGTTCTTTTTATTTTCTTCAGGTTTAGTTAATATACCTAATTCTATACATTCATCTCTAGTTAAGAATTTATCCTTGCCTCTAAGTTCATCTAATTGTTCTCTAGTTATATTTGTTCTACTTATCACCCATTCATCTAAATTA
>NZ_JBOGCC010000205.1:0-9908 GCF_051656525.1 Clostridium sp.
AGCATATAACTGCCATTGAAATGAAGTTTGTGTTTATTTTGCTATTCATTTGTTTTACTGTAAATATGTTAAGTTTTCTATAATAAATTCCTTTTATTCTTTGTATTACAAGAACAATAAATCCTGTAAATCCATAGAAGAATAAAACGGTTCCTATAACCCCTAGTACTATAGACATTTTAAAATCTAAAGTTTGTATATTAATAATTCCAGACTTGATTACTAGCTTATATGCTACTACTAGCATTACTATTGAAATTATAAATATTAAACCTGATATTAATGGACTTTTTATTTTTATTTTCTCATTTTTCTTATGAGCTGTTAATAAATCTATAAGTTTATATTTTGAAACTATCGTAGCATTAAATATCATAACTAATATAAATATTATTCCAAAATATATTATTGTTTGAACTATTGCTGAAACTGATATTACTAATGAGAATTTTTCAGCTCCTACAGAAAATAATTTTATAGTTAATAACCCTAAAAACTGCGATAAAATTATTCCACCTATAAGTCCACATATTAATGATATTATACCTATAATAAACTCTTCTAAAACTAATATTTTAGAAATTTTCCCTTTTCCCATTCCAAGACTCATATAAAGTCCTAATTCTCTTTTTCTTCTTTTTATTAAGAAGTTATTTGCATATATAATAAGACATCCTAAAACTACTGAAACAAATACTGAAATATATCCAATAACTGACCCTATAGCTTCAATAATTTCTTTATCTCCACTTGTTCCAAGTAATTTTCCTTGTGCTCCCACGGAGTTAAATGCATAGAAAATACATACTGCTATACTTAATGTTAAGAAATATATTGCATAGTTTTTCATGCTCTTCTTAACATTATTCAATGCTAGTTTAAAGTTCATTTGAAGTTTCACCTCCAAGTAATGTTACTACTTCAATTATTCTATTAAAAAAGTCTTTTCTTGAAGAATTTTCTTTATTTACTTCTGTAAATATCTTTCCATCCTTTATAAATATGACTCTATGTGAATAACTAGCTGTAAAAGGATCATGTGTTACCATAAGTATTGTACTTTTTAACTCCTTATTTATTTCTTCAAAGTTTTCTAAAAGTAATCTAGCTGATTTTGAATCTAATGCACCAGTTGGTTCATCTGCTAAAACAAGTGCCGGCTTCTTAACTATTGCTCTAGCACAAGCAACTCTTTGTTTTTGTCCTCCTGAAACTTCATAAGGATACTTTTCTAAAATTTCTAAGATTCCAAGCCTTTTAGCAACCTCATCAATTTTTCCATCTATTAAACTAGCTTTTTCTCCTTTTATAGTTAATGCTAAAGCTATATTTTCTCTCATTGTTAATGTATCTAAAAGATTATAATCTTGAAATATGAATCCAAGTTTTTGTCCTCTAAATTTTTCTAATTTCTTTCCTTTTAATCTTGTTATATCTTCATTTTCTAAAATAATTTTTCCTGTTGTTATTTTATCTATTGTTGATATACAGTTTAAAAGTGTAGTTTTTCCTGAACCCGATGCTCCCATGATAGAAACAAATTCTCCCTCTTCAACCTCAAAGCTTATTCCCTTTAGTGCCTTTGTTACATTTTTTTTATTTCCATAATATTTCTCAACATCTCTTACATTTAATATTGCCATAATCTCGCTCCTTCTTTTATCTTATGTACTTATTGTAATATACCATCTTAATTTTTAATATCGATTTAACTTTCACTTATCTTACAAAAATGAAAGATAAAAAATATCCCTACAATTATTTATCGTAGGGATATTCTTATTTATTTTTTATATTTATCTTTTTAAGTATGAATTGTGAACTTATTAATGCTACTATAAGTAACACTATTGGTATTATAAACGCTGGTGAAAATGGTTTATCAAAGTTTTTTCCTAAATATGTATAACATAATGTTTCTGGTGCTGTTCCTAAAAGTGTTGCTAATATAAATTTTTTATATGAAACATTCGATAATCCACATGCATAACTTACAGGATCTAATGGCATTACTGGAATCATTCTTAAAGAAAACATTATTAAAAACTGTCTTTTATGTAATTTCTCTTGAAGATTAGTCATTCTTTTTCCTGCAATACTTTCTATAAAATTCTGACCTAAAAGTCTCGCTAAATAAAAACCTACAGTACTTGATATAAAATATCCAATCATACTAACTCCAAATCCTTCAATAGGCCCAAATATAAGACCATTTGCTATTACTATAATACTACTTGGTATTATCACAAAAATAGGCTTAATCAAAAATATAATAAGAGTTACTATTATTGCATAAATCTTTGTATTTTTTGATTCTGCAAAATTTATGATTGTACTTATTTTTAAGTTCATTAAAAAATGTCTATTAGCTATTAATATTGAAATAGCGCCACCTAATATTAATATTAGTATTAGAAATTTTACTACATTTATAACTTTACTTTTTTTCATTTGTTCTCTCCTAAAGTAGATTATGGTTAATTCTCTATATTTTATAATACATTATTAAAAAAGACAAATTTCTTTCCTTTTATTATTTGTTTTTTATCATTACTTATTCACTTTAATAAAAGAAAAACCACTGTGGAAAACAGACTCTTTAAATCGGCTCACCAAAGTGGTCTTTATTTAATAACAAGTTTACACTTATATTATATGTATACTATAAAACTTTTATACATAAAAACTTTTATCTATCAAAAAGGCCTCCACCATTTCCTACCCTAACACCTTTAGAAGAACCTGCACCAACTACTTTATTAGCTTTTGATGTATTTTTAGTATTCTTTCCTTTACTTTTCTTTTCCTCTAATATTTTTTTCATCATTTCAAGATTTTTACTCACTGTATCCTGTACCATTTATCTTTCCAGAACCAGCACTCTGATTTCCATATCTACTTGGAATTTGTCTCTTTTGCTTTTCTTTTGTTCTTTCTTTTTTTTCTTCTAATATTTTTTTCATCATTTCAAGATTTTTATTTTTCATATTTTTTCTCCATTTCCGTTTATTAAATCTTAAGCTTAAAGATTTTAATTCTAAAATTCTATAAATTTTATTGTAACATTTCTAACTAGATATATCTATATTAATATTATACTTCCTTTAAATATATAATTAATTAAACCTTTACTCATTTTAGGAGTTATTTTTAAATAAATACCTCCTAAAATTTTTTTATGTTTTACTCAATTTATAAAATCTTTACTTCAAACTCTGTTGCCTGTCCTATTTTTCTAGATATCATAACCTCTATAATCTCTTTTAGATATTCTTTTTTCAAATTACTTAACCTATTATCTAATAAATAAATTAAATTCACATTATTCATCCCAAAACTTTTATCTTCATAAAGTCCCTTAAATTCATTTTCATACTCTATCATTTTGCTAGAATAAACCTTAAAACTTCCTATACTCTTTAATGCTTTCAATAAATTATATCTGTCTTTTGCACTATTTGGTTTAACTTTAATAGACATAACTTTTTTTAATTTTGAGGATAATCTATTATTTATTACAACAACTAAATTTATATTATGAACTAAACTCAAATTATCCACCTTTAATATCTTTTTATTATATAAATCATAATCATCTCGTACACCAAGTAATTGTAAAATCTGCTCAGTAATGCTTGGTTTACTTCCTCTATATCCACAGTTCGTATCAAACCAAACTTCATTTTCTGAAATATCTCTAACTACAAAATTATAATAATATTTTCCTATTCCAAAATCCTCATAATAGGGTGTTTTCTCATCATTAAATACTTCAAAACTACTTATTTCATCTATCTTGTTAATTATATTTTTTGCATACTCTAAAGATTCTTTTCCACCAATCTTACCTGAAATATATCTCATAATTTATCCCTCCCCTTTATTAGATTCTATTTTTTACTTTTCATAATTATTCATATTTTGCATAAAAAAATCTTTAAGAATATTCTTAAAGACATTTTTAATATTTATTCATTTGCATAAATAGCATTTTTATAATCATTATAATTTCCACTTGGATTGCTTAATAATGCCAATAATCGTATTGATTTATTATATTTATTTAATGTATCTTTATAATTCTGTGATTCTTTTTCATCAAAGTCATTTAATCTTGTTTGGATATTATTTAAGCTTTCTTTTATATCTGGAAACATCCCAACATTATTATAATATGCTACCTCAACTCTTGCTGCCTTAATTCCATCAGTATATGTTTGATCATTATACTCCTTTGTTAATGTTTGAAATTTATCATAAGGTACATTAGTTATTGATGCCATTGTTTTTTTATTAATACTCCCATTATTTTTAGTATCATTCCATACAGTTAAAATATTATTCCCATAATCTTTTAACTCATTATCAATAGATACAAGCTCAGAATTAATCTGATTTAGATCAATTCTAGCTTCATTTTTCATACTTCTTTTACCAGAGCAATATCCTATTCCTATTAAAATTATTACTATTATTAATATAATTCCTAATATTCTTTTTATCATACCTTTGCACCTTCCTCTTTCTTATATAAGGTAGTATGTGCAAATTTTTCACTTTTATTATTTTTTAAATAAATAGAACCCTGAATTTTTGCTTTTACATTTAAGCTATAAACTCAGGGTTCTTACTACACGAACTTTTTCTTTGAATTTCTAAATAAATTTCCTATCATATTTTCTATTGCTACTATAATTCCATTTTTCTTTTCAGTTTCTTCTGCTATTATAAAGCTTTCTTCAACTATTTTTGAATCTCCACAAATATTATATTCATTACAAAGTGTTTTTAACTTTTCATACTTTTTTCTTGAGAAGTTTTTCATTAATCCTATTGAATATCTATCTACATAATTTCCTAATGACTCATCTTTTCTTCTTACTATCTCTTTCCCATTATCCATTACAAATACATAATTGTTTTCAGCTTCTATTTCAAGCTTTCTTATCATTTTTGAATCACCATTTACTATTAATAATTGCACTAAATTTGTTTTTATCTCTCTCATTACTTTATCCTCCAAGTATGTTTTTTTCTTTTCTATATCTTAATTATATTCTTAAAATTATATGAATTGTTTATATTTTAAATACAAACCCCTTACAAAAAGGTAACAATCTTCATATAAAAAAAAGACTAAGTTTTTCTTAGCCTTTTCTTCTCATTATTTTGTTAAAATAATCTTTATTAATAATGTTTTTATCTTCTTTTCATCTAATCTTTCTTTTATGAAAAGTCCATCTATTAATGTAATTACTTCTTCTTTTTTTAAAGAATTCATCTCTTCTATTTTCTCACTATTAATATTTTCTAAAACATTATCAAAAAATTCTTTTAAGTCATTTTTTAGTAAAGAATCTTCTGTTACCTTAAAATTTTCTTTTACATTTTTATTTTCCATAAACTTAATAAGTTTTTCTTCTGAGTAATCATTTTTATTATTTTCTTCTCCTGTTATATAAAAAGGATTAATATTCTTAGCTATACTTATTGCTAGGGTCATTCTAACTGATATAAGCCCTGTTTTTCTTGTTTTATTAAAAGAACGACTGTTACTAAATCCACCAATTAATATAGCATTATTTCTTTCCTCCTTATTTATCCCTTTCCAGATTTCTTTTACTCTTTTCTTTGTTTTTTCTGTATCAACACTTATATTTTTACTATTCATCTTTTTTATTAAACTATAATCAAGCAAAATAAATCATCTCCTCCATATAAGTTATGTAGCTTATACAAAGGACGTTCTTAAAATATTTATAATCTAAAACTTTTCTATTAAATAATATACATACTTTTTTATATTATCCAATTTCTCATTTTCCTTGTTTATTTTACTCTCATTTATCTTCCATATACTATGTTCATCACGAAGTATATTTACCCTTTCATCCTCTAAATTCCTTTGTAGTTCATTTAATACTTCTTTCATCATAAGATTCCATTCACTATACCCTTTTTTCTCTTTCTCTAATTCTTTAGCTTGATTTAGAAATTCTTCTTTAATCTTTTTCTTGTATTCCTTATGCTCTACCTGTAATTTAAGCTCACTCTTTACAACCTCTTCTTTTTCTTTCTCAGTTAGCTCCTCATTTTTTAATTCCTTCATTAAATTATCTGCTTTTATATATTCTTTCTTTACTGTTTCCTCTTTAATTTTAAACATTAAATCTTCTACTTTTTCTTTTCTTAAAACTTCATTTTGAAGTAGCTCTACTCTTACTCTTAGTTCTTTACTTAAAATAGCCTTATTTATTCTGCTTAAAATATACTCTGCTTCTTGTACCTTACCTTTTTCAAACGACTCCTTTCCTTCTAAATATAATTTTACTCCATCTCTATCTTTTTCAAATTTCTTATTAGCACCATCTTTCACTATTTCATCATACAATTTTATTACCGTATTCCACTCCTCTTTATCCATTGCTTCTTCTATTTCTTCTTTTAATCTCTTTATCTTAATTTCTTTAAACTTCACAAAAAATACTGATGGTACTGCTAAAATTATTAAACCTAAAATAACAATATTTTTCATAAATCTTTTCTTCTGAATCTCCTTCATTTTTTTCTCCTAAATTTAGTTTTTATTTATTTTATGTCATATTTCTTTTTTTGTTAAAAAAATAGACTGCCATTATAGCAATCTATTCCTCAATTATTGATATACAGTTATATCCTCTGCAATCATATTCTTTTATCTCTATACCATTCTCTTTAGAGAGTCTTATTATATGAGTAACATTTCTATCATTAATATCTTTAACTAAAATTACTCTTGGTTTTCTTCTTAATAATACTCTTGCTGATTCTCCTACACTAAGCTTTATCTTATTTATATCCTTAACATTAAACTCTTCTTTTATCTTTAATGTTACTTCATTTGCATAATCCACATCTATTTCTTCTAAAACATAGTTTTCCACAACTACATTCTTAAACTCATTTTTAACCTTCTCTATAAAATAATTAGATACATCAATATTCTCTAAATAACTTAAATATTTTGCTCCATGAAAGTCATTTTCCTTTACATATCTTTTATTATATATAGTTCTACTAATAAGACCACTTACAGTACTATTTAAACAACTTGTTGCAAGTCCAAAATCTTCTCTTGTTCCATATATTCTACAAAGTCTTGCTGGATCTACAAGAACAGCTAAATCACTTTCTATTTTTCCTTCATATTCCTTAAGAGATTTCTTTAACTCTTTAGTTATAGAGCCCTTACCTGTCCATCCATCCACAAACTGAATCTTTCCCTGTGGATTATTTTCTAAAATATAATTTATAGCATTTTTATCTATTCCACTTCCTCTTATAATTGAAACACTATAATGAGGTATGTCTTTATTATATTTTTCTTTTATATATTTTCTAACTAAAATCCCAATAGGTGTACCAGCTCTTGCTAAAGACACTATTACTAGATTATCTTCTTTTTCCTTATACATTCTCTCTGCAATTCTTGAAACATATAAAGCAATTTCCTTTTTATCATTTTCTACCATCTCATAGAAAATATCCATAATCTCTTTACTAGGCTCTTTTTCCTTAGAAATCATTTCTGAATAACTTACTCCTTCTGAAATAAGCTTTTCTTTTTCTTCAATTGTAATCTCTCTTATATCAATCTCTTTTAATAAAAAAATACAATCATCTTTATAACTACTTCTCATATCTATATCCTCACAATAACCATATTTTCAGTTAGCTTTATATTTAAATTATCTTCTATAATTAAAACTACTTTGTCATAGTCTTTTTCAATTATTTCTTTATTATAAAAATAGTATTTTACACCCTTATTAAAGAAAACATTTTTAGATTGAATAGGATACCCCTCAGTCTTTTCACAGTATATAGGACTTCTTGTTGTTGTTTTATAATATATATCTCCCTCTAAATAACTTGCAATCCTTGAAGGAATGTATATATTCTCACCATGTCCTAAAACTAATATTTTCCCATTTCCAACTAACTTATTTATCTCTTTTGCCGCAAACTTTGCTCTATCTTCTAATCCTATTATCTCGTCATAGCTTACACCAAATCTTCCTGAGTTTTTCAAATAGCTTTCTTCACCAAACTTTGTCTTTTCTATTCTTCTTTCAAAAATATTTAAATCTATTACTTCTAATTTTTCTTTTAATTCTTCACCATCTTCATCTTTATAGACTTCCTTACTTTTAATTTCTATTTCACCTTTTATAAGTGAAAGAACTTCAATATTTACATTATTCTTCTCAATAAAATCATTATATAAATCTAAATACTCTTTATTTCTCCAATCTAAAATTGTAATTATTTTAAAATCTCTAACTTTAGTATGATTCATTATTTCACTTATTATATTAAGCATAGACTTCCCTGTTGTAATCTCATCATCTACAAGTATTATTTCCTTTGCATTAAAAAGTTTGTCCCTTTCTTCTAAAAGACATCTATGCTCTACTGCATGGGAATGTTCTTCATCAAACTCAAAAATAGATTTTACTGACTCTATCTCCTCTCTAGTTGTGGTTACATAATAAGAGTTCTGTATATAACTAGAAGCAGCCATTCCAATTCCTGTGGCTGTTTCTGCAAATCCTAAAACTAGTGGACTATTATTTTTATCTAAAAGTTTTACTAAATCCTTTCCTATCTCCCTACAAACTTCAGGTTTTATCTCTAAATGTTTTCCTAAAACTTTACTTATAAATAAAAAATTCCTCTTCTCATTATTACTTCTTTTTCCCATAACTATTAAATCATTTATATCTAAATTAAATTTATTTTCTCTTATATTAATCTCAATTGACATCCTTCTTTTCTCCCCTTCTATAAAAGATTTTCATAAGTGCATCCTTCATTTAATACACCAAATACTTCTGCTTTTTTTAATATTTCTTTTGCCCACGCTGTATGAGGTTTCACTTCATTCATCTTATTATCTCCATAGCCTTTAAATACACCTTCTCTTTTCCCTAATATTTCAATTGCATCTAAAAACTCTTCATAATTAACTGCATATAAGGCATTTATATATTTAGCTTGAAGAGGATGAATTATAGTTTTTCCTATAAATCCATTTTCCTTATCTAACTTTATTTCATTTATAAGCCCTCTAATTTCCTGTGAATTCTTATCTAAAGAAAAGTATTCCCATACAGCCGCAGATAAAACATATTCAGCATCAGCACGTCCAAACATATTTAAAATATCTACTAAAACATCCATAACAACTCTTATATCATAGATTGATTTTTCCTTGCTACGTCTTAAACCAAACTTTGATGAAAAATCAGTTCCACCAACTCTAATATTAAGAACACTCTCCTTATTTCTATCTATAATCTCTTTTATTTTCACCAATTCCTCTAATCTAGTTTCCTTATATATAACTTCCTTAGTCTCTATAATTGGCATTGCATAAAAGATTTCATTATTCTCCTTTGATACCTTATTTAATATATCAAAATAAGCTTGTCCATTTTCTTTACTAAACTTAGGAAAAGTAAACCCTGTTATAAGCCTTAAACTTTCCTTATCTATCTCCCTTGTAAAACTTTCAAACTGCTCTAAATTTCTAACTCTAATAAAAATTAAAGGTAACCTTACATCACTATTTTCCTCACGCCAATTAACAAGCTCACCTAACATATAAAAAACATTTTCAGTACAAATCTTTAAATCACTTTCACAAGTAGCATCCTCAAAACAAATAGATATAGCTCCTAAATTACTAAACTCACCATCAATTATCTTCTTATAAAAATTCTTAAAACCATTCATATATAAATTTGTTCCTAAAGAATAAGCAAGTAATCTTTTATCACTATACTTACTAAACTTTTGAGGTTTCTTATAAAAAATTTTATCCCATTTATTCTCTAACAATACTTCCATTCTATCTTCTTCCTTTT
>NZ_JBOGCC010000206.1:0-2084 GCF_051656525.1 Clostridium sp.
TTCAAAAGAGATAGATTATATTGATAAATTAAAGAAATCTACATATGATGCTGCAGGTATAAATGATGAGTTATTTAATGGTACAAAGAATAATAATCAAAGTGTTATTTTTTCTCAGATATTGGACTCATTATTACCACTGGATTTAATTGAACAATTTAGACTATTCTTTAATGAAGTATTTAAAACTAATTCAGCATTAAAGAATTTTGAGTTAGTATATGTTGATTCAACTAGATTTAATAAGGATGAGAAGATTAAATTAGCTATTGGAAATGCTGGTATGTATAATTCTAAATTAGCATTAATGGCTTATCAAGGACATGAACCACATCAAGCATATAATATGTTAAAACAAGAAGAAATGATGGACTTGGGGAACATGATGAAACCTATGGAATCAGCACATACTTCTAGTGGTAAAGATAATGGTAGACCTAGTGTCAAAGATGCAAGTGGAGATGATAACAAAGCACCATTGGCACAGAACTAGTAACTAGATTGATTGTAGTTGACGTAGAGAGGTTGAAGGTGCGTAGTAAGGTAATTAATCCTTTTGACGATGTGTGATATTAAAATCGCTTTAAAAGGATTGTAAAATTAATAATTGGAGGAATGGATATGAATAATTCCAATTTCATATTTGCATTTTCTGAGGAAGATAAAAAAGAGCTTATAATTAATGGATTTAAATATATGGGTGAAGTTAATATGGGAATAAAAAGGGCTTATGTATTTAAAGACGATTGTAAGAAATTAAATTTCACTTTAGATAAGAGTAAATATTTGGTGAATAATAATATGTTCTATTAAGTGCTATTTATATAGTGCTTTTTAATACAAATTTTTAAGAAAGGAGGAATCCTTTATGAAATATTTAAGACTTCCGTGTAATTTCAGCAATCTGACATTTGATGAAAACGAGGATAAAAGACTTCTTAAATGTAAATTAAAGATTCAACATGATGCTAGTAATCCAAATAAATCATATTTTGATTTAGAAGACATAAAAGTTGCAGCAGAAAAAACATTAAGACATACACCGATATTAGGTAGTGTTGTATTTGATGAAGATTCTGAGGAATACAAACTTAATGGTCATGACATGGAATATAAGATAATTAAAGGTGATAATGGTTTTGAACTTAAAGTGTCACATATTGAGAGGATATACGGATTTATTCCGCATGATGCAGAAATTGAATATGAATATGATGGAGATAATGATAGGAATTATTTAATCAGTTACGGTTATCTTTGGAAGAATTATTTAGATGAAGTTCAAGATATATTAGACAGAAATGATGGGAATACAGATATATCAATGGAAGTAAGTGTAGATGATTCATTTGAAAGAGAAGATGGTTTAACTCAAATCAAAGATTATACTTTTGAGGGAATCACCATGTTAGGTGTGCCACCAGGAATGATAGGTGCTAACTTAGAAATGTTCTCAAGGGAAAGTATCTCAGATATCAAGAAACAAATGGAAGAATTATATGAAGTATATGCTTTAGAAAAGGAGGAAGATGGTTTGGAAAATGAAAATAAAAATGTAAATCCTGAAGTTCAAGAATTCAGCTTATCAGTTGAAAACATAACAGATCAGGTTGTAACTCAATTAAACTCAAGATTATGTTCAAGACCTGATTATTGGGGAGATACATATCAAGCAAGAGAGTTTTATTTTATGGACATATTGCCTGAAGATAAAATAGCAATAGTTGAAAATGCTGACTATTCTTGTAGACAGTGTTATGGGGTTCCATATTCTATTTCAGAAGATGTAATAACTTTAGATTTTGATAATAAAAAATCTTATATTTGTGAATGGAGAGAAATGAAAGGTGAAGAATCACCACAATTATTCCAATTAGAAGATGAACAATTAAAAAATCATATTGTTGAAAAGTTTAATTCAGTAGATACTCATGAAAATGAAGTTAAAGAATTAGATGAATTAAAAGTTACTTATGCTGAATTAGAAGGAAAATTAAATGACATGACTGATTATGAATCATTAAAAGAGTTTAAGGCTGATTATGACAAGGCTAAGTATGAACAAGAAGTTGAAGAGGCTAGCA
>NZ_JBOGCC010000207.1:0-2662 GCF_051656525.1 Clostridium sp.
CTAGACAAGTTATATCTGAAGATCGTGATTATGCTAAGATTAAACTTATCGAATATATAAATGAGTTTAATAGAAATAATCCTCACAGAGAGCTATCTAACGTTGATATTCTAGGTGTTAAATGTGTGGAGAGTTTAAATATAGTAATTGAATAAATCAATTTCAATCCGTTCTATTCCTTCGTAAAGAAGGTTTGTATAGTAAGTTATTTAAGTGTAGCTACTTAGATGATTTATGAGAAAAGGATAATGAGTTAAAACTGTAAAAACTATACTCAAGCTGTAAAGCTAACTATATTATTAGAGAAACCATTTGTAGGCTAATAATTAATATAGGGATATAAGTTTCCCTATTCAGACTAAAGGCAATTTAGTTTTGGATAGGTGAATGGATTGAAAAGAGATGAATTAACAATACTACAAGCATTACCATTAAATATAAAAATAGCAAAATCAAAATTGAGAATTGAGGAATGGATAAGGCATCATGGAAGAGATAAGATTTATATAAGTTTTAGTGGTGGAAAAGATTCTACTGTGGTAGCTAAACTTGTTAGAGAAGTTGAATTTATGATGTTTGGAGACAATACTATTCCATTAGTTTTTAGTAATACTGGACTCGAATATAAAGAATTAGTAGAGTTTGCTATGAAACAAGAAAATATAATAATGATAAGACCTAAAATAAATTTTACTGAGGTTATTAAGAGATATGGTTATCCTGTTGTATCAAAGAATACTTCGGCAAATATATATAAACTAAAGGAAAATAATTTAAGTGAAAGATACAGAAATTATTTATTAAATGGAGACGAAAGAGGAAGTTATGGTACAGTACCTAAGAAATGGCAACATTTAATAGATTCAGACTTTAAGATAGGAGCTGGATGTTGTGATGTTATGAAGAAAAGACCTATGCATCAATATGAAAAAGAAACTGGTAGGAATTGTCCTTTTACAGGTGAGATGGCTGAGGAAAGTAGGCTAAGAACAAAACAGTATCTTGAATATGGATGTAATGCTTTCACAAGAAAGAAAGGTTTTAAATCTACTCCATTAGGGTTCTGGACACAAAATGATATTTTAGAATACATATATAATGAAAAATTAGAAATAGCTAGTGTATATGGAGATGTGGTTATTGATAGCTATAAAGAATTAGATGGTGGACTTAGACTGCCACAATTTAAAACTACAGGTGAAAATAGAACAGGTTATTGCATAGCCGTCTAGCTTAGTGATAGGTTAGATAATAAGGTGGTGAACCCTATTGCTTAGGGGTGTGGCTTTTTAAGCTGCTAACGAGGAAACCTAAGTCAGAAATGATATGGCAATCTCGTGCTTGTAAAAGAGTGTAGAGACTAGGAAGTTGTTCCGTAAGATGGAAGATAAGCTACCATTTGAAGTGTCACCTATCTCAATGAGATAAAGAAATAGTCCATACTTACAGAAATGTAGGATTAAATGTGTGTATTTTGCCTGTATGGTATAACTTTTGATGATAAAGCAGAAAATAGAATACAAAGATTAGCTAGGACACATCCTGAATTATACAACTATTGTACTAGAGGAGGAAAACATGATGAAGAAGGAAGATGGATACCATACCAAGGATTAGGACTAGCTCATGTAATGGATGAGTTAGGAGTTGAGTGGAGAGTTGAAGAAAAGGGAAATTAATAATTGAAATAATTTAAAATAAATAATATGTATAACAAAGGTGGAATTAAAAAGGTATGAAAAGAGAAAGCTTAAGTGAATCAATTATGAATATGTTCTTAGGAACTGATTTTACATTGGAGGAAGTATACGATGCGATACCAGAAAAACCACATACGACCATAAGAGGTCGAATTTATGACAATATAGGAAAAAGATTTACGAAGGTTAAAAGGGGAGTTTACAGAGTGATAGAAGGAGAAAATGAATGTATTGTAATAGAGGGAAATGGAAGAGATTTAAGCTTTCTTCCTAACTCTAGTATAGATTGTATTATGACAGACCATCCTTGGTCGGATAAGAAGTCCAATATAGGAGGAGATAGAAAATTTACTAATACATATGAGTGCTTTAATTATACTAATGAAGATTTTAAAGAAAAATTTAGAGTATTAAAAGATGGATGTTTTCTAGTTGAGTTAATTCCAGCAGAAAATGAAAATAATTATAAATATTTATATGAGCTTAAACTAATAGCTGAAAAAGAAGGATTTAAATATTATGCTAAAGTATCATGGAAGAAAGGTACATTTGTAAGTAACACTGGCAGAAAGGCTAAGAACAGTGAAGAACTTATGATATTTAGCAAAGGTAAAGCTAGAAACTTAAGATTAGATGCAAAGAAAACTAAAAATACTGGAGAAGAATGTTTTATGAGTGGTACAAGTAAAATGTTGCCTACTCAATTTGATATACAGTCAGTTCCAGTAAGACAAAAGTTACATCAAAGTGAAAAACCTGTAGAGTTATGGGAAGAAGTAATTCCATATGTAACTAAAGAAAATGAAATTATATTAGATCAATTTGCTGGAGTAGGTGCAGTTGGAATAGCAGCTTTAAACACAGGAAGAAATTCAGTCATGATTGAAATTGACAAAGATAATGTTGGAAAAATATTAGATAGAATAAATAAACAAAACAGTAATAATTAAAAATAATAAATA
>NZ_JBOGCC010000208.1:0-6317 GCF_051656525.1 Clostridium sp.
AAGCTCTTATAAGCTTTCTTAAAGTTGATTTTTCTAAAACTATTTGTATATATGAAGAAAGGTTAGCTGTACTTGGTACTGATGCAGATATTTCTGTAACATATGTAACTCCACCTGCTCTTTCAAGCACATCTGTTGATTTTAAGTATTCTAAAACTGTAATTAAGTCTACTGCCATATCTCTTTTAAACATTTCAACTATTGATTTAAATAAAACCTTATGACTATCTCTATAGAAGTCTTCCTCTTCTAACTTTTCAGCAGCTGGTGCTATTGCATTCCTTGATATAAGCATTGATCCAAGTACTGATTGTTCAGCTTCTATACTTTGAGGTAAAGTTTTTGCTATTGGTCCTTCCACGTCTTTCCCACCTTTCACATATTATTTTACTTTACTATTATAATAAAACTTTTTCTTTTAAGCTACCTCTTTTAAAAATATAGAAGGGACCCCTATATTAAGAAGCCCCTTCAACTATTAAAATGCTAATTCTAAAATCTCTTCTATTGAACTAACTGCTCTAACTTCTATATCAGTTAATCCATATGGAATATCCTTCCTATTATCTTCTGGAACTAAAACAAGTTTGATTCCTTTTCTTCTAGCACCATAGATTTTTTCAAATACTCCACCTACAGGTTTAACTTTACCTCTTAAAGATATTTCCCCGGTAATAGCTAAATCTTGTCTTATAGGTTTATCCAATAAAGCACTTATGATACAAGTTGTTATAGCTGCTCCTGCTGATGGTCCATCAATATTTCCACCACCAATTACATTAACATGTATATCATAATCTCTTATATCTTTATCAGTTATTTTTCTTATTACTGATGCAGCATTGTATACAGAATCTTTTGCCATACTACCTGCTGTTTCATTAAATCTTACACTTCCACTACCTTTTTTCTTAGCTTCAAATACAGATGCTTCAATTTCTAAAGTTGAACCTAGGAACCCACTTACACCTAATCCATAAATGTGACCTACTTCTTTATCTGCACTTTCTGATGATGCTATTTCAAATGGTGAATATCTTCCTATTGAAATTACTTCTTCAACATCTTTTAATGTAATTTTTAATTTTTTAGGTTTTGCTTTTCTTTTATATAAAGCATAACCATATGCATCAGTTAAGATATTTACAGCTTTTCTTCCTTCAATAGTATATCTACTAATATATTCAGGAACTGTCTGTTCTAAAGAAACTTCTAGTTTTCTTGCTGCATTTCTTACTATATCTTGAATATCTTTTACACCTAATGGCTCAAAGTATACTTCAGTACATCTTGATCTTAATGCTGGATTTATATCTTTAGGTGCTCTTGTAGTTGCTCCTATTAATACAAAGTCAGCTGGTGCTCCTTTTTCAAAAAGATATTTTATATAAGCAGGTGTCTTTTCATCATCTGGGTCATAATAAGATGATGAAAATTCAACTCTCTTATCTTCTAATACTTTTAATAGTTTATTTTGAAGTATATCATCAAGTTCTCCAATTTCATCTATAAATAAAACTCCACCATGAGCTTCAGTTACTAAACCTGGCTTTGGTTCTGGAACACCTATATCAGCTAAATCTCTTTTGCTTCCTTGATATATAGGGTCATGTACAGATCCTAATAAAGGATTTGTTATTTCTCTTGGGTCCCATCTTAATGTAGTTCCATCTACTTCTACAAACTTTGATTCATCACTAAAAGGTGTGAATGGAAGTTTTCTAGCTTCCTCTAAAGCTATTCTTGCAGCAGTAGTTTTACCTACTCCTGGAGGTCCATAAATGATGATATGCTGTGGATATGGTGATGATAATTTTGATATTAATGATTTCACTGCTCTTTCTTGTCCTGCAATCTCTTTAAAAGATTCTGGTCTTAAAAAGCTCATTATATTCTTACTAACTACCTTATTATCAAGGGCTTCTAAATCCTCTAACTTTTTCTTAGTTTTAGCATTTTCTGTTCCCTTTTCTTTTTTAAGTATAGAAAGTCTCATTTCATCTATATACTTCTCTTGTTTTTCCATTATGGCTTTTTCAACTTTAGTTTCAATTTCTCTTTGAACATACTTCTTCGCTAGCTCTTCTGAAATCCAAACTATTGTATCTTCTAGTACTTCCTGAATCTTATCTTCAGGTGGTACCACTTCTATTCCTGCTCCATCAGATGCAATCATATTAAGTGCATAAGCTCTTTTTGCAAGTTCATTAGACTCTTTATAACCCTTTAGTTTATGTCTTACAGTTCTTGCTCTAATAGCCCCTTCATCTAATACATTTTTTAATATATCAAATAATACATTTATTTGAGCCTCTATTTCTAAATCTCCACCTACAACTCCTTGCAGGAACTTAATTTGTTCATTTAACTTCAAAATTATTCCTCCTTATGCTTGTGGAACAATAATAACCTTCATCTTTGTTGATACTTCTGGATATAACTTAACTTCTATTTCGTATCCACCTGCAACTTTTATTGTTTCCATAACAATTTTTTTCTTATCTATATTTACGTTATACACTTTATTTATCTCTGTTGCAACATCTTTACTTGTTATTGCACCGAATAATTTACCGTTGTCTCCAACTTTTCCTGTTATCTTAACTTCCTTACCTTTTAATTCTCCAGCTAATTTTTGAGCTGCTTCAATTTCAGCAAGTTTTTGTTTTCTTTCATTTTCTTTTTGATTGTTTAATATGTGCATATTAGCATCAGTTGCTTCCTTAGCTAATTTTTTTGGGAATAAGAAGTTTCTTGCGTATCCATCTGATGCGTTTATAACTTCTCCTTTTTTACCTATTTTTTTAACATCTTGTAATAATATAACTTTCATGTTATTCACCAACCTTTAAATATTTTTTAATTGCGTCATTTAACATTATTTTAACTTCATCTACGCTCTTATTTGATATTTTAACACCTGCCATGTTCAAATGTCCACCTCCACCTAGGCTTTCTAGAACGACTTGAACATTAATATCTCCTATTGACCTTGCGCTAATGTAAATATCTCCTCTTATATTGCAGATAACAAATGCAACTAATATTCCTGTTATATTTAATAACTCATCTGCTGATTTTGCTACTATAACAGTATTACTATCTGCAGGTGCTACTGCTATTGCTGTACCATTATCTGTTTTAGCTGATTTTATAGTTTCTGCTATTTGTATAAATTCATCTAAATTATCAGTAAATAATTTTTTAACTTCTGTTGTTTCAGCTCCCATCCTTCTTAAGAAAGATGCAGCATCAAAAGTCCTTACCCCTGTTTTAAATGAGAAACCTTTTGTATCCATATATATTCCTGCAAGTAACCCTTCAGCTTCTTTCTTAGCTACACTTGGCTTATCTAAAATATATTGTATGATTTCTGTTATCATTTCAGAAGTTGAAGAGGCATAAACTTCAATATAATTTAATAAAGCACCTTCTACAATGTCTGTACTTCTTCTATGATGATCAATTATAACTTTCCTTTTAACGCTATCTACAAACTCTAAATTACTTACATAGTTTTTATTGTGGACATCCACAATTATAACTAATGATTTTTCCGTTGTTTCTCTATATGCTACATCATATGTTATAAATAAATTCTTATATTCATCTTTTTCTTTTACCTGTGTAAAGAAAGGCTCAATTGCAAATGTATCAGTTCCAAGAACTATTGAACACTTAGTCCCAAGCTTTTTAACTATACTTGATAAAGCAAGTGCAGAACCAAAACAATCCATATCTAAGTTTTTATGACCTACAATAAATACTTTATCACTTTCATATATTAATTCTTTTAATGCATGAGATACTACTCTTGCTCTAACACGTGTTCTCTTTTCAATCTCTTTACTGTTTCCACCAAAGATTTTTATTTCTGTTGGAGTTTTTACAACAGTCTGATCTCCACCTCTACCTAAAGCAAGTTCTTTAGCAATAACAGCTAATTTATAGTTTTCCTTAGGTGTTAAACCACCTTTTCCTACACCCATACTTAACGTTATTTCTAGTTTATTTCCTTTGCATATTTTTGATATCTCCTCTAAAATATTAAATTTAGATTTGATTTCTTCATCAATATATTTATCAGAAACAGATAAAACATATTTGTTTTTATCATACTTCTTTATCATTGCCTCTAATTTGTTTCCATATGCAGTAATTTTTTGCTCTATCTCAGCAAGAATTAAAGGTCTAATATTTTCAGCAACAGTGTCTAAGGCTTCACTAACATTATCAATTTCTATTAAAACAACACTTTCTCTAGTCTTATCTACATCAACTAAATCACTTATATCATTAAAATATATTAAAAATAATTCCTCATTACTATCAAGTTTACTTGAATATACATCATATAACTTTCCATTTGATTTAAGTCTTTGATGTACCTCTTTTGTGACTTCTTTTATTTTATCTAAATCAATTCCCCTAGCAACACTTAATATATTCTCATCTACAAAAGTATCTCCATCTTTAAATACCTTCATAGCCTTATTGTGCCACCTTACTTTCCCAATAGAATCTATAAGCGCTATTGGAACTGCTAAGTTAGCTGCATTTTGCTTAATATCTTTATCAATTTCTTTAGCAAGATTTTTTTCATCTGATTCTTTTCTCCAAAAGATATTAAGTATATAAAAAATATCTATTAGATAAAGAATAACAAATAAAATAGCTAACTTTTCTATATTAAATATTAAAGAGACTATAATTCCTATTGCTAATATAATAGGTATTATCATCTTTTTAATAGGCGTCTTCACTTCCATTAAACTCCTCCTAATTTAATATTGGTCTTTTCTTTCTGAAATATGCCTTTTAAGTTTACTTAAACTTTCTCCTTCTTTTTCAATTTCATCTCCAGATCTTATTCCAATATCTAATTTCTCTTTTATCTGATCATCAACTTTAGATAAAGAGTATCCTAATTTATCAGCAAGTACATATAAGATTATTATTCCCCCTGATAAGCAATCTATTAAAGATTCTTCTGCAACATTACTTCCTCTTGTTAATAATACATAGAAGTCACCAATGATTTTTATTAACTGTGCTTTTAGCCCTTCGATTATTTTTACATTACCCATAATATTTAAATCTTTTCTTCTCATATATCTTCCCCCATTTTAACCCTGTATGTATATTTTAGTTTTTTTCCTCTTTTATTGCAAGATTTTAAGTAATTTTATTACATTAAAAGAATTTAATGTAATAAAATTACTTAAAAAAAGAAGAGCACAACAACAAATTGTCATGCTCTCTATATTACTACTCAGTTGTGAATGGTAATAAAGCTATATTTCTAGCTCTCTTAACTGCTTCAGTTAATTGTCTTTGATGTTTAGCGCAAGTTCCAGAAATTCTTCTTGGAAGTATTTTTCCTCTTTCTGTAACGAACTTTCTTAACTTAGCGATATCTTTGTAATCTATAGAATCAGCTTTGTCAACACAGAAAGCGCAAACTTTTCTCTTAGATCTTCTCATTCTTCCTGATCTTTTATTATCTCTGCTCATTTTTATTCCTCCTTACCTAGAAAATTTTAGAATGGCATATCTCCGTCATCAACAGGAGTCATGTCATCATCAAACCCAGCTCCGAACGAATCGTTACTTGGTTTTGAATTATCAGAACTATTTCCACCGAAATCATTACTATATGATTCAGTGTTGTTTCCACCTTTGCTTCCAACAAATTCAAAGCTTTCAACAGCTACATCAGTAGTGTATCTTTTTGAACCGTCTTGTGCATCATAACTACCAGTTCTTATGTTCCCAGTAATTGCGATTTGGCTTCCTTTTGTAAGATATTGTGCTATGGTTTCGGCAGTTTTACCAAATGCTACGCAATTAATAAAATCAGCTTCATCTCTCTTGAATTGTCTTGTAACTGCTACTGAGAATCTTGTTACCGCGTTTCCAGTACCTGCTGCAAATCTTAATTCAGGATCTTTTGTAAGTCTACCTATAAGTATAACTTTATTCATCCTATATCACCTCTTACGCTTCTTTCTTAATTATGATGTGTCTCATAACACCATCAGTAATTCTGAATATTCTGTCTAATTCTCTTGGTAATTCAGTGTTAGCTGTGAAGTCAACTAATGTATAGTGACCATCGTTAACTTTGTTAATTGTGTAAGCTAATTTTCTCTTACCCCAATCATCAACATTGTCAACAGTTCCTCCACCATTTTCGATTACACCTTTAAACTTTTCAACTGCAGCTTTAACAGCCTCCTCGTCTAGTGATGGGTGTAGTATAAATATAGTTTCGTACTTTCTCATCATTTTCACCTCCTCCCCTCGGACTAACGGCT
>NZ_JBOGCC010000209.1:0-4496 GCF_051656525.1 Clostridium sp.
AGCTAAAAAATTAAATCCATCAAGATTTAATAAAGGAATTAGAAATTGGGAGCCGACAGAAGCAGTAGCTCTTAATCCGACAACTGAAATAGAAAAGGGCTTAAATAAAAATAAGATAAGTTAGGTTAAAAAAATTAGCGTTATTTTTTTAATAGCGTATTTTTTAAATTTTAACTAGTAAAATTTAACTTATGAAACAGAAAAATTATGACTATAAATATTTATACGACAACTCTCTTGACAAACCCGGTTAAGTTTTAAATATAATATAGTTTACTATTACAATTCTAATCTTTCCCACACATAGCTAGGATAAAATTTAATTTTCTCTCCCTTCTCCTTTAAAATATTACTGATAGTTTGAACCATCTTTATAAGATCGTCCAAATTTTTATCATCAAAATAAATAACTTTGCTATTTAAGTCTTTATTTCCAATTTTTATTTCAAAATTAAACGTATCATTCAATTCATCTATATTTATTTCACTTAGTTTTGCACTAGGACACTCTTTCTCTAAGATTTCCTTTACATCAGAAAATTGACTTTTTGAGTCTTCTACCACAACCTTTATAGTCGGCTTTTTTATAAATGGATATTTTTCACCTACAATGTCTCCACTCATAAGTGAATATTTATCTACTAACTCTATTTCTAAATTTTTAGGAAGACTTCTATTTTCTTTTATTTTTCTTATAATACTTGGTTTGACTTCATTTACCATTTCTCTGAGGTCTTTTATACGTACCTCTAATCCGACTAAATCTTCTAAACCAACTTCTTCTTTAATACGTAATAACTTTTTATTTAAGTCTTTACTATTTAAAAAATTATATTGTATATTTTTACTTAATAAATATACAATATATTAATTTAAACTGGTCCCTTCACCCTTGGCGTCTTCTACCAGTTTAACATGTAAGTTTTTAGGAATTCTAACCCTAAAATTTCCTGAATAATCTATTTTTTCTTTCATATACGCCCTCCTTATAGCACCTAATACGGTGCCACTAATGTTAATTTAATTGTAGCTGGTACCATATTGGGTGTCAAGTTATATCTGTAGATTTTATTTTCATAAATTTATAAACGAAAAAGTAACATTAACCACTATTAATGTTAATGCTACTTTTTAAACTTTTATCTATAATTTGCTTTTATGTCTTTTAACAGAGGTTCCTCAGTTATTATTTCCTTTGCTTCTATATATAATTGATTAAATTTATATAATTCATTATTCACTTCAAATTTTTCTTTAATCTTTTTTTGAATTAAATTTTGTCGATCCCAAGTAGAATCTTTCCCACTAAATTCAATCCCAATTTTCCAACAAGATTCTAATAATTCTAAATAAACCTTTTCTGTTGATAACATCATAATTTTTTTAGTTATTTGATCTGATACAACATGATTAATATAATTTACAAAGTCTTCACCACATATTTTAGTTATTTCTTCTATGTTATTAGGATTTAATAAATAAGAAACTACATGCTTTATTAAATGCTCTGTAAGCATTGATTCTGGTTTAAATGCTCTCCACTCTCGACCTTCATAATCATCAGCAATTCTAGAATTGAATGCTTTTATAGTTTGCCATGTATTAATATTTAATAATTTAATAAAGTCATTTACAAAAGCATTGTTTGCATTATTTAAAACACCTGACAATATATCTAATTGATATTTAGGAAAAAGTTTTACTAATCCTAATTTTTGAGCAAATTTTTCATTTGAATCAATCACAGTTGTTATATCCTTTAAATAATTTCTTAACTGATCAACCGGGTTAAATTCTTCAGTAAATTTAGTAGTAAATTTATTTAATAATTCAGTAGAAATTTCCGGATTATTTTTAGCCATACTTTCTATAAAAGATTTATCCTCTTCTGTTATAAACCCTGTTCTATCATTAACACTTTTATTTAAAAATTCTACATAATAAGAATTGTTTTCTTTTCCTGATAAAATTATATCCTCATATATATATTCTCTATCAGTTACTATTTTCACTTTAGAATTTGCTTCTTCTAAAACTATATCTTTTAAAATATTTTTTATATTACTTTCTATAAAGCTCTTTTTACTTTCGACAGAACCTTGTGCTGTAGAATCAAAAGTTTCTAGTCTATTAAAGTAAAACTTAGTTTTACTTATCCATGCATTATGAATTAGCGTTTTTAATGTTAATGCAAAAGCATTTTGCATTTGCTCAGCTCCATTTTGTATCAATGTAATATTGTTTGCTGCTAACATCATCTTTCTTAAATCATTCGAAATTGTTGTATTTGTAAGATCATGACCTATTCCCTCAGAATCAATTAAAATATAATTTGATAAATTCTCTTTCATTTCCCAAAGTGGCTTAAAACACCCTTTTATACGAATTTGATTTACTAATGGGAATAATGTTTTTCCTTGCATCGCCTCATGTGCAGAAGATATAAACTCCATTGTCTTAAAGAATATATCTTGTAATTCAACTTTATCATCACTTGTATTAGGCTTTACCTCAAATGTAATCATTTTAGGCAACTCAAATGTAGAATTTTTAACTGTAAGTTTTGTTGTGTTATTTATTATATACTCTTTTTTATAATCCAGTATTTTAAATTCCCACTGGATATCCTTCTCTTTTAAAAAGTCCAAAATTTTATCAATAATTTTTCTAATTCTTTCATTTAAAATCTCTATAAACTCATTTATTGTAGAATTACTCTCAATATTTAATAAATTTTCATCTATATTATCATTAAAAACTTCCAAAAATTCATCACTTGTATTGTTAGAAAATTTATTATATATTTCAATACCTTGTTTATTCCCTATTTTTTTAAGTGATTCCCAAAATTCAAAACATTCTTTTTTGAAACATTTAAGCAGATTATTAGATATGTCTTTTTTTAATAATAAATTTTGTAATTTCACTTTTTTATCATCAAATATTGTAAATTTTTTATATATTATATCAATAATTTTTTCATCTGAAGGTAAGTCTACTTCACTTTCACTTGTAATACTTAAAAAAGCTTTTAGACTCTCTATATATGCACTTTTTATTCTCTCTAATAAACTCTCTTCCCCAATAAACTTTACAGTTGCCATATAATTATCATAGTTTACAGCATTAACTACATATAAAGGTCCTACAGTTGTGTTAGCTTGACTTGTAGCTGGAAAACTAGTATTCATAGCTCCTATTATTTGTTTTAAAAATGTTGTTTTCCCGGATCCAGATGGGCCTACTAAAATAGTTGTAGGATAAATAAATTTATAATACTCATCCTCTTTTTCTTCATCCTTTATCTCTTTAATATTAGATACTTTTATTGGAATTCTTGCTTCTATTAAATTCAATAGTTTTTTTTCATTATCTCTCTTTAAAAATGCAGTACCCTCAAAAACCCATCTTATAGCTTGTTCATGATATTCATTTTTTGCTATTAAAAAAGTAAGATAATCTTTTGAAATTTCCTCAAAATTTTCTAAAATTGTATCAAGATTTTTAAATATAACTTCACGTTCTTCAATATTTATTTTCTTAAAACTTTTATTTATCTGATGTTTATGCCCTTTTCTATTTTTTTTAATTGGACTAGTAAAAGTAACATATTCAGCTTTTTCATTAATATTTATATTTTTAAAATTAATCATTAACATCACTCCTTTTATTATTGAAAATTTACAAACAATACTAGTAGTAAAATATTGTTTGTAAATTCTCTTTTTATTTAATTTATTTATAAATCACATAAAGATCATGTCTCATGTCCGGTATCCCCCAACAATCAACTTCAAAATCATTTTCCTCCAAGTAATTAATCCACCCCTTAACCTCTGCTTCATACTCCTTAGATTCTGTTTTACACAGAATCTCATAGAATATTCTTCCATACACCTTGCTTCCTTCTAATACCTTATTATCTGTTGAAAATAAGATTCCTAATGCTTCCCTTTGTTCTTTTGTCATTTCCATTCTAGTACCTCCTATTTATATATTACCTTTAATATATAGCGTTTACTTCACTAGTAAGAGCAATTTGCTATATATATATAATACTATATAATAAAGTTAATTTCAATATCTTTTTTGTATATTTTTCAACATATATAGCATTTAAAGTTTTTATCTGCTTATTTAAGTATATATTTTTTATTATATATACTTTATGAGTGTCATATTTAAATATCAAATTTTAAGAAATCAAAGTGAATTATTAAATAAGAGATTAAAATATCTTAACGTAACATATTGATTTTATCTCTACTAGAGCTGTCGTCCGGAAAATTGTATATTATACATAAAATTTACTCCAAAAAATTATTTAAAAGTAATTCACTAAAATATGGTTTATTTTGAAATTGTAATTACTGATTGTTGATTTTTTTTAACCACTCCTTTGTTTCTTTCATTCTGTAAGAATTACCGTTCATATCGACCATAAAAGATTTATAAGTTAATCTATCAGTCATTGCAGCAGCCATGACAGGATCTAA
>NZ_JBOGCC010000210.1:0-3017 GCF_051656525.1 Clostridium sp.
TTTTCTTTTTATTTTCATCTAACTCATTTAAATCTATATCAAGATAAACTTTTCCATCTCTTGAACGCTTATACCATCTAACACTATTAAAAAGAAATTCTTCATTATATCTGTTTTTAAACTCTTTATATAATTCTCCCTTTCTTTTTTCCATAGTTTTTTGGACTTTTTCACATAAAACTGTAGCTATATCCTTTGGAACATATTTATAATAAACATCTGAATCCTCTGTAATCTTAGCCGGAATATATTTAGACCTTCCTTTAGCATTTGAATATTCACTTTCATTTAACTCTTTTATATAATTTCCTTCCCAAGATAATTCATATAAAAAGTCTTTTACGTACATATAATCATAAACATCAAAAGCTCCATCTTCATTTAATGCAACTTTAGATTCTGGATTCTCTTTATCAAAATTAGAGTCATCAATTTTAACTTTTAAAACAGTATCTATATAAATTTTTATTTCTTTTATCATTTCAATAATAAATTCATTATCTATATATTTATTTATATCATTTTTAACTTCTTTTCTTAATGTGCATTTCTCTTTGCTCATACTATCACTTCCTTTATTATTTCTAACTATACTATAATAATGATAATTTACAAAGTTTAAAAATATTTTCTATATAAATTTTAAACTCACTTATTTTTATGCATCTATTTTTCGTATTTATTTACAATTTATTATTTTTATTGACATTTTATTAAAATTATTATATATTCTCACTAATAGGATACCTTTAAAATAGTTCAGAGAGACTATTAAGGCAAAACATATTTACCACACTATTATTATGTTGTATTTTACCTTAATGTCTATTTTTAAAGATATTAAGGTTTTTTTATTTCGGTGTCCTATACACTAGGTATTTATTAGGGGGACATTATGAAAAAGAATAACACAAATTCATTGGCATTAAAAATGTCAATAAGCTTAGGACTTGGATTATTATTTGGAGGTATATTTATATTTTTAAGAGAATATCTACTAAGTAATGACCAAGGCACATTATGGACAAGTATCAATAATACTTTATTTCAGGACATATCAAAACCAGAAGGTAAAAATGCTCTTGGTTTATTCTATATAATAGGACAATTATTTATTAATTCACTTCAATTAGTTATAGTTCCTATGGTTTTTACTTCAATAGCTTTAGCAATGTGTAAAATTACAGATACAAAAAAGCTTGGAAGAATCTCAAGTAAAACACTTTTAGGTTTTTTTGGAACTTCATTATTTTCTTTAGTTTTAGCAGGAATCTTTGCATTAGCTGCTCATAATATGGGTTTATTCAATGTAACAATATCAAATCTTCAAGAAACAGCAGGGACGACTGGTAGTAATCCATTATTAGTTTTTGTACAAGCTATTCCATCTAATATAACCTCAGTTTTTTCTGAAAATGGAAGAGTACTTTCTGTTGTTTTCCTAGCAATTGCAACTGGTTTATGTATTAATAAACTTGAAGATGAAATTAAAGTTTTAAAGAAAATATTAGAAGAGGTTAATAAAATCATAACTGTATTTTTAAGCTTTATAATAACAAAGTTTGGTCCTTTTGCAATATTTGTTTTAATCACTAGAACCTTTGCAATATATGGTATTGAGCACCTTAAGCCAGCTTTAACTTATGTAGTAATTGTTATAATAGCCTTACTTTTATTCTTAATCTTTGGATATGGGGCATTTATCTTTGTAACAACTAGATTAAATCCATTTATCTTCGTAAGAAAGGTTTTAAAAGTTGCTTTATTTGGATTTTCAACATCATCATCAGCTTCAACCCTTCCATTAAACACTCAAACAACAGTTAATGAGCTTGGTGTTCATAGTGAAATTGCTTCATTCACCTTGCCTCTTGGTATGACAATCAATATGAACGGAACAGCTATAATGCAAGTTATTGCTGCAGTTTTCATAGCCTCAAGTGCAGGATATGACGTTACATTATCAAGCATTATTATAATCGGAGTTTTAGCCTTAATTTCATCAATTGGAACACCAGCTGCTCCAGGTGCAGGTGCAATCATACTATTTACAGTATTAACAGGAATGGGCTACAACAACGAATCTGCTCTACTTGCCTATTCATTAATTCTTGCAATAAACAGACCAGTTGAAATGTTAGTTACAGCCTTAAACGTAGTTGGAGATGCAGCAACATCAGTTGCTGTGGCAAAATCTGAAAATATGTTAGATGTAGAAGTTTATAACTCATAAACTATGTTTTTTAATCTTCTATTTATACAATAAAAGAAAGGACTTTTTCACCTTTGAAAAAGTCCTTTTTTATTCATTTATTATATCTGAATATATTCTATTTAAATCTATTTCTAACTCTTCGAATATTACTGATTTATATTTATCAGTATAATTATAAATGTTAAAAACTCTATAATAATCATTGTGCAATACATACTGTTCTATTCTACCATCTTGATATACTAAGCAATATTCCTTAACTCCATATATAGAGTATAAATTCATTTTTTCAATAGTATCTAGCTTTGCATTTGATTCAGATACAACCTCAAATATTAAATCTGGAATAGTCAAATATGATTGCCCTACTTCTTTAAACTCTCCATTTTTATCTGGACAAATAACAAATACATCAGGCTTTACCTTCGAATCTTCACCTAAGATAATTTCAATTTGTTCACTAAACACCTTGCAAGGCTTTCCATAGAAAAAGTCATCTAATCTAGCAAAAAGCCTTCCTGTAATCATATTATGACTTTTAGATGTAAAAGAACTACAATAAATCTCACCATTTATCATTTCAACCTTATCATCAGATGTTCTACACAATGTTTCGTAAATTTCATTACTATCCTGTTTTATTAACGGCATCCTGCACACCTCCATAAATCATCTTTCTATATTATAATTATAAACCAAAAAAGAGATTAATATAAGCTACATTCCTAACTTTACAAATTAAAAAACTCGCCTAAGCGAGTTTTATCATTAATTTTTAATTTTTCATTCTTAACTTTTCATT
>NZ_JBOGCC010000211.1:0-13903 GCF_051656525.1 Clostridium sp.
GAATTCTTGTCCGCAATCTTTACATACAATTGTCTTATCTGTCATAATATATTCCTCCTAAATTTTAAAGATAGCTTTTTGTTATAATGAATCTTTTTAAATAATTTAGAAAGACATATATACAAAAACTTTTCTTTTAATGATATAGTATACTCTACTACTTTTATTATGATACCATCTTTTTCAAACTATTGCAATATATTTTTTGAATTTTATTTATAAATATTTCTTTATAAAATCACATAAAACATATGCTATTATAGCTATTGTAAAAATATACATCAACACTCATTTATACAAAATTTTTATAAAAACGAATATACTAATCCAATTCCTATTGCTATTGTAATAATATAAAATAATATTACAGCTCTATTATTCTTCTTCGCTTCACTTTTAATATCTTTGACACCTAATCTACTTATATTATTCATTAATTCTTTAGTCTCATTTCTCATATCATTATCTTTATAATCTATATAAAATCTAGTTCCATCAACTAATTGAATTACAAAAGCGTCCCTACCTATTATGCTTTTTTCACCTTCTTTAATTACCAAACCTGCTGCTTCTATTTCTTTTAGCTCTAAATATTTTTCTATTGTAATATTTACGTCTGCATCAAACCCAATCATTAAAACCTTATTTTTCGTTATAATAATTTCGTAATATACAGTAGCTTTCCAAAACCAATACGCTTCTCCAGGCATTCTAGTATAATATTCATAGACTATATCTCTTTTTTCTATACCATATTTCTTTTTTACTTCTTCAGTTATTAAGGCTCTCATAAGCTTTGTATTTTCTACACCAAAAACCTTCTTTTCAGCACTACTTCCAATAGCCCCTCTTATCTTCATAGCTTCTTCTACACTTATCTCAAAAGCCATTCCATTTTCTTTTTCTTTAAGTAACTTTAGTACCTTTAAAACATTTTTTTTACTTTATTTATCTCATCTTCATTTAAATTTACATCCGGTAACTTTTCTGTATTAAATTCTTCAATATTATCTAAATAATCTTTACCCATTAATATTTCCTCCTTCTAAAAATTCACTCATCCTTTTTCTACCTCTAAGAATTCTAAGGGTTACTGCATTCTCACTCATATGAACAGTTTTTGCTATACTACTAATTTTTTCATCATTATAAAACCTTCGTATAAATATCTCTCTATCAACTTTTTTCATTTCATTTATAAAATTTCTAACCTTTTCAAATTCTTCTCTTTTTATTTCTGAATCTAAAATATCTTCTTTTCCACATAGATTCACATTTTCTATATCTACTGAATTTTTATATTTTTCTTCTCTTCTAGCTTTATCTATTGCTGTATATTTACTAATGGTACAAAGCCAATTTTTAAATCTATTCATATCCCCATTAAATTTGTCTATATTTAAATACATTTTCAGAAATACATCATTTACTACTTCTTCTGATAACTCTCTATTTGAAAGAATGCTATAAGCTACTTTAAATACAAGATTAGAATACATAGAAATAGCTATCTTAATTACTTCTTTATCTCCCATTTTTAATCTCTCTATTAAATTCTCATTTTCCAAAAACGGATTCCTCCCTTTTAATTTTTCAAAAGCTTTTTTAAAGTAAATTTACTTTTCACTTATATAATCGTATATTAATGAAAAATCTTTCAATTTTTCAAAAAAAAAATTAAAGTCTAAAATTTTAAACTCTAATTTCTATTATTCTTTTTTAAAATTTATAATAAAAAACTCGCCTAAGCGAGTTTTCCTAATTATTTTAATTTATCTAAAACTGATTTCCCAATTGTATTTTCTGGCATTTTATATCCAAAGTTATCTACAATAGTTGCTCCTATAGTCCCAAATGTATCTACTGTATCTAATATAGCTCCTTCTTTCATTGAAGGTGAATAAGCTAAGAATGGTACATGCTCTCTTGTATGATCTGTTCCTTTATAAGTTGGATCATTACCATGATCTGCTGTGATTATTAATAAATCATCGTCTCTCATTCCATCTAAGAATTCTCCAAGTTTTATATCAAACTTTTCTAATTCTTCTGCATATCCCTGTGGGTTTCTTCTATGTCCCCAAAGAGCATCAAAATCAACTAAATTTACAAAACATACTCCTTTAAAATCTCTCTTTTCAATTTCTATTGTTTGTTCCATTCCATGAACTGAACTTTTTGAACTATTTCCTTCCGTTATTCCTTCACCATCAAATATATCTTTGATTTTTCCAACTGAAATAATCTCAAGTCCATTTTCTTTTAATACATCTAATGCAGTCTTACCATATGGTTTTAATGCATAGTCATGTCTATTACTAGTTCTTTTAAACTCACCAGCTTTTTCTCCTAAGTAAGGTCTTGCTATAACTCTTCCTACCATCCATTCTGGTTTCATAGTTAATTCTCTAGCAATTTCACAACATCTATATAACTCATCCAAACCGAAAGTTTCTTCATGTCCACAAATTTGTAACACTGAATCTGCTGATGTATAAACTATCATATCTCCAGTTTTCATTTGGTGCTCTCCAAGTTCATCTAATATAGCTGTTCCACTAGCGCTCTTATTTCCAACTATTCCATGACCTGTTCTTCTTGATAACTCATCTAGTAGCTCTTGTGGAAATCCTGTATCAGTAAATGTTTGGAAAGGCTTAGTTATATGAAGCCCCATCATTTCCCAATGTCCAGTCATAGTATCTTTTCCATTACTAGCTTCCTTCATTTTCATTTGATAACCTAATGGCTTCTCAATAGCATCAACATGTTTAATTTTATGAAGATTAGCTAACCCTAACTTCTGTAAATTTGGAATATTAAAACTATCAACTGATTCAGCAATATGACCTAATGTATCAACATTTTCATCTCCAAATTGCTTACAATCCTCTAACTCTCCAATTCCTAATGAATCTATTACTATAATAAATACTCTATTATACTTTTCCATGTCTTTTTCCTCCAACTTCTTTAGTTAAGAGTTAATAGATAACAGGTAAGAGTTGCTAAAACTCCTTGCCATAAAATAATCACTTACAATTTCCATTAACTCCTAATCTCTCACTCTAAATTAAAAACTCTTACTTCTAGACTCAGAATCCTTCCTTACAATAAAATTTACCGTCAGATAAATTTTGAGCTATCCAAAAGAATCGCCTGCGATTCCCCTAATTCTTAATTTTTCATTCTTAATTCCCTTTATCTTGCTTAATTAAATTCCTAATTCCTTCAACACAAACTTTAATAGCTACTTCCGTATCATGTGCAACTGGATTGTCTAATCCTCTCTTTGCTCTTTCTTGATTTGCCATTACTAGGAATATAGCACCAACTCTTACTCTTAAGAAGCTTCCTACTATAAATAATGCAGCTCCTTCCATTTCTGATGCTAAAGCCCCACATCTTATCCAGGCTTCCCATTTATTTTCAAGATCATAACTTACTGGTTTATCACTTGGCGTATGTTGTCCATAAAATGAATCTTTTGATTGACATACTCCAACATGATAATTTTCCTTCGCATCGTCTGCTGCTTTTACTAATGCATTTACAACTTGAAGGTTTGCAACTGCTGGATATTCTATAGGCGCATATTCTCTTGATGTTCCCTCTGCTCTTATAGCACCAGTTGCTACAACTAAGTCTCCACCTTTAACTTCTAAATCCATTCCACCACAAGTTCCAACTCTTATAAATGTTTTTGCACCACATTTAACAAGTTCTTCTAATGCTATTGCTGCTGATGGTCCTCCAATTCCAGTTGAAGTAACACTTACCTTTACTCCATCTAAATATCCTGTATAAGTTACATATTCTCTATTATCAGCTACCAGTACTGGATTATCAAAGTACTTAGCTATTTTTTCACATCTCTTAGGATCTCCTGGAAGTATTACATACTCACCAACTTCTCCTTTTGCCACATCTATATGATATTCTTTTTGTCCTTCTGAATAAATCATTACTATTCCTCCTAAAAAGCTATATAAATTTTATAACTTGTCTAAAAATTTAGTACATTTTTATAATATCATTATATGTCTATATTAGCAATCGTTTTCAAGTTTTTTTAAATAATATTAAAAAAGTTTTAAGGAAACCCCTAAAACTTTTTCTTTTTTTAATATTTATCAGTCTTTTCTATAATACTTTTCTTTTTCTTTTTTCTTTCCCTCATCAATAAAACAATTATTATAATTACTATTATTATTCCTATTAGAAAAACTATAGGTTTCCATATAGACAATATTTCATATTCTAACATCATATTAGTACTATTACTTAATATTCCAACTTTATAATTCCACTTAACTTCATTTGGACTTACTACTTCTTGAGCATTTGTGTTTAATAATTTACCATCAAACGTAATTATATTGGAAAATGGAATATTTCTTATAATTTCTTTATCTATTTCTTTTTCATATTTTTTTTCAATATCAAAAACTGCTGTTCCTGGTCTTACTTCTACTATGTACACCGACTTATAAAAATAATCTTTTTTATTTATTCTATAATTTAAGACTTTTTTTATATTCTCGTTTGTGTCAAATTCACTTATAGATTTAGCTTTTATATTTATCTCTTCTACCGTCTTACTTCCATCTATATATTTATCTATATGTAGATTATTCATTTCCAACTGACCTTGCATGAAATCATTTTTTATAGCATTTCCTACACTTTGATCATACATTACTTTAAAAGAAAAATTAACTCCATTTTTTTCTGTTAAATTAGTTTTGGATGTAATATTTATATCACCGCAAGAAACAATTGTTACTCCTAATAACAAGCTCATCATTAATACTATTTTTTTCATAAAAACCCTCCTAAACATAATATTTAGTAGTTTTTGCTTTTTTTTCTTATTTATTCATTAAAAATGGGGAAGGCCAGCAAAAACTTTGCTGACCTCTTGGTATATGGGGTATAATTTAAAAATCTGACTAATTTTCACCCTATTTTTTCTAACCCATAAATTGCATTAAAAAAGTTACTCAACCATAGAGTAACTTACTGATAAACACATATACGGCTATATACGTTTAAAAACAAAAAGTATACACTCTTTGGCAACTGGCTGACATAGTAAAAACTTTAGTCCCTATAGTTTTGCGTCATTAGATTTCTCTAAATTTGCCTATTTTATTCTACAACCAAATATTAACATATATTTAATAATTTGTAAATATATTTTTAAAGTTTTTTTAAAAAATTCCAAACTTTTTCTTTTTATAAAATGGTGTTATTTTATCTAAGCTTTCTCTAAAACTTATTTTTTCAGTTATTTCTAATGAAATATCTTTTATATATTTTTTATAAATATCCTCTATTTCTCTAAATACGTTATCTTTATTCTTCTCTATATCTACTATAATTAAATAATTTTCTTCTCTTCCCATTGTTACATATCTTAAGTAAGCTCTTTTTATACCTTTTACAGTCTTCATATACCCTACTAATTCATCTATCATCTCTATTGGACTTTCTAACGGCTCACCAATTTTCATTGATATATTTTTCTCTTTATCTTTTTTTACTAAGCTTCTTTCAAAACTCTCTATTTTCTTTTTATTCTCACTATCTATTTGAATTTTTAGTCCAAATGGATTTATAACTATATTTTTTTTAGTACTCATAAATGAAATTACCTCACGATAGCTACATTTTTTTCCTTCCCATACAGATGTATCATAATTTTTTTTAAATTCTATCCAATCTGTAAATAATGGTTGAAACTCTTTCCCTTTATTATCAGTTAATATTCCATAATGAATATCATTATTTTTCTTCACAAAAACTCTTCCTTCAACTTTCAGTTCCTCTTTTTTTATTACTGGAATTAAATACTTGCCTCTAAGTATCTCTTTAATCATTTCTCTTTCTAAATATGATACTACTTTATTTTTTCCTTCATAATTATTTTTTTTATTATCAATTTCCTGTTTGAACCTCATCATACTATAAAATAATTTAGGATTAGTTGTTGGTATATCTTTCTCAGAAAAACCTGTATAGTCCATAGGCGGTATCACTTTTTCTCTTTCTAAATTTATAGTATATTGCCCATTATCTATTACTACACCTTCTATTCCAAGTCTATAAAATTCACTAAAACTTTTTATAACCTCATCATTATTTAACAGTTTTATATCCAATATTAATCCTGTTTCCTCAAAATGTTTCTTTGCAAACACACCATACTCCTTTTCTGAAAATATCCATGCTCTTTTCTCATAATCAGTATGTGGGTATCCTGTAACCTTATTATAAGCTATGTATAGCTCATTACTCTCTATTATCTTTTCAGTTATTATCTCAATATATAACTTTATTTTTTCTTTAAAATCTACACCTTTAAATGCCTCTTCATTTTTACAGACTTGTGCTTTAAACATTAAAAAAATAATCTCTTGTATTTGAAATTTCTTTAACTCTTCTTTAGTAATATTTTTATCTACTAATATTTCATCAAGTTTATCTTTTAAGGCTTCTTGCATTATTTTACCCCTTTTATTTGCTTTTTAATAACATTTTACCATATAGTGTTATTTTTTTCCTTACAATTCCATAATTTTTTATTTTTATCATAAAGTAAAAAAAGACTAATATGTCCGTATATTTACGTCCATATTAGTCTTACTTATTTAAAATCCATTATTTTGAGCTACTTCTTTTATCCACTCACCTGATTTTTTAACTTTTTTCTCTAAAGTTTTTAAATCTAAACTTATATATCCATATCTGTTTTTATATGCATTACACCATGACCAACAATCTATTGGTGTCCATGAATGAAATCCAAAGCAATTTGAGCCTTCTTCTATACCTTTATGAAGATACTCTAAATGTTCTTTAAAGAAATCTATTCTATAATCATCTTCTATTTTTCCGTCTTTATTTATATATCTTTCTTCGCCTTCAACACCCATTCCATTTTCTGAAATATACCATGGAATATTATTGTAATTTTCTTTTATATTCATAGCTATATCATACATAGCTTCAGGATATATTTCCCATCCTCTATAAGGATTCATTCTTCTTCCTGGCATTTCATACATTTCAAAATATTTATCTGGCATCCACCCATTGCTATTATCAAATTCAGTTTCTCTAGGCTTTATTCTTCTTGGTTGATAATAATTTACTCCTAGAAAATCAACTGTATTATTTTTTATTATATTTAATTCCTCTTCTGTAGTTTCCCATAATACATTGTCTTCCCTTAAAACTTTAACTAAATTTTCTGGAAAAATTCCATGCACTGCTGGATCTAAAAATGAATTATTAAAGAAGTCATCTCCAAGTTTTGCAACTCTTACATCTTCTTCATTATTTTTATCTCTTGGATATGATGGTGTAAGATTTAAAACTATTCCTATCTCTCCATCACATTTTAATTCTCTATATGTTTCTATTGCCTTAGCTGATGCTAAGTTTAAATTATAAAGACATTGTACAGCTTTTTTTCCATCTACAAGCTTTGGATAATGAAATCCATAAAGATATTGACCTTCAACAACTACTATTGGCTCATTGAACGTTGTCCAATATTTAACTCTATCTCCAAAAAGCTTAAATGCTGTTTCTGCAAAAACTCTAAAAAGTTCTACTACATGTTTTGAAGTCCATCCACCATACCTTTCATATAGCTCTACTGGCAAATCAAAATGATGTAGATTCATAACAGGAATAATTCCCTCTTCTAAACAAGCATCTATAACATTGTTATAAAAATTTACTCCATCTAAATCTGGTTCTCCTGTTTCAAAATCTTTTATAAGTCTTGTCCATTGAATTGATGTTCTAAAAGAATTAAGACCTATAGATTTTAGCATTTTTATGTCTTCTTTATAGCTATTATAGAAGTTTGACGTAACCTCTGGTCCTACATTATCAAAAAATATTTCTGGTTCTATAGAGAACCAATAATCAAAGACACTTTTATGAGGCTTGTTAAAGCTCCCTTCTGATTGTGGTCCTGATGTTGCAGACCCCCATAAAAATCCCTTTGGAAACTTATACTTTATTTCCATAAAAACAACCCCTTTACATATTTATACAAGCAAATTATAAAATATTTTCTATCACTTTGTCTATATTTATAAAAAAAATAAAGCCTAAATTACACTTAACCTTTATTTTTTCCACTACTTCAATAATTAATATATAATTCCATTTTTAAATGCAAATATTGCAATTTGAGTTCTATCTCTTAACTCTAATTTGTTTAATATTCCCGTAATATTATTTTTTATAGTTCCTTAAAATAAAAAAGTGGTATAATGCCACCTTTTAAAGACTTTCATAAGTTTTAACTATTTTTTTATTTAGTAAAATTCCTGTTATTCCTATTAAAACTAATAATATAACTGCATTTAAAATAAATACTATTATTGTGCTCTTAATTACAAAAGCTAACGCTAATATTATTCCCCCTACAATTGCTCCTACTATTATATTTGTAAAGTTCTTAAAATTTCCTTTGTAAAGATTTTTTTCCGATTCCCATACAATTTTAGGACTTAAGTAATCTGTAAAAACTCCAATAATAGTGACTAAAAAACAACTTAAGATTTGAATTATAAAACTTAATATAAATATTTCTACTCCTACTTTTTCAAAAATTAAGATTCCTATTCCAAGTAAAATTATTAAAGAATTTATTAAAAAGCTTGATATAACTTTTGCTAAAGCTTGAGTTTTATAGCTTACTGGGATATATTTTGATACTAAAATATTATCTCCTTCACGACTTAATGCAGTACTTGCAGCAGAACCACTAGACATTCCTATCATTATTGCCATTGTTGATGCACCAACAACTAAGAATCCTAAGTGCCAATATGGACTACTTAATGAGTTTGAGAATATCATAAAAATATATATAACTGGAACATAAAAAAGCATTACAACACTATTTATTAAAAATGTTGGTGTTCTAAACACAACTTTAAATTCTTTCATAATTAAAGCTCTTAATATTGAAGTTTCTTTTATTATAATCTTTCCACTTTTCTTTTTATCCTTTTCATCTGTTGATGCTTTTATACTTTTTAAATACATTTTTTCTGAAACAAAATATAATATTGCTGATAAAATTACAACTACTAAAAGTACTTCTAAAATATTTAATATCCCTGATATACTTCCATATGAAACCAATGCTAGTGATTCAAGTTTAACATTTATAAATACAAATGATATTACTTTAATTATCATCCCTTTTGTCATTACTATATCAGCTGCTTGTTTTCCTATATCATTTCCTTTAAAAATTATATTTACAAGAACTACTAATGCAATTAATACTATTGTAAATACAATTTTGATAGCATCTTTATGCTTACTTAAATTCAATACTCTCATTAATATATTTGAAATTATAAATGCAAATATCATTGGTATAATTGGATTAAAAATATAAGCACAAACTACATATACATAAAATATAAATCCTGCATTTGAAGCTACTCCATAAGCTATAAGAGGTAATACTATTATTAAAGAATAAATATAAAGATATGCAAGTGTTGAAATAAGTTTACTAAAAACAATTTCACTCCCTTTAAACGGTAATGGCAGAAACATTTCAGTATCTTCTGCTAAGAAAAATGTATTTATAACATTAAAAAATCCAATAATTAAAGTTATAACACTTCCTGAAACTAAAATAAGTTCTAACAGTACATGTTCTTGTCCTAACTTTTCTAATATTCCATATCCTGCCCCTACTGCTCCTGCATAACTTGCTGAAAGCATCAAAATAACTATTACAAAGATTAAATACCGCACCCATGTAGGCATTTTAACTTTTCCTTTTGTCTTTGGCATTTTAAGATAATATTTAAGTAATAAAAAAACTCTACTCATTTTCTGTCATCTCCAAGAATATTTTTTCTAAAGACTCATCTTCTGTAAATTTATCTTTAAGTTCCTCTAAAGTTCCAACAAAAATAAGTTTTCCTTTTTTTATTATTCCAACTCTATCACAAACCTTTTCTGCAACTTCCAATACATGAGTTGAAAAAAGAACTGAATTTCCTTCATCTGCATGTTTTCTCATCATATCTTTTAATATATATGCTGATTTTGGATCAAGTCCTGTTAAAGGCTCATCTAAAATCCAAACTCTTGGATTATGGACTAATACACCAATTATAACAATCTTTTGTCTCATTCCATGAGAATAACTACTAATAGTTTCTCCTAAAGCGTGTTCCATTTCAAAAGTTTTTGAAAGAGTTTCAATTCTAGCCTTTCTCTCCTTTTTAGAAACATTATAGGCATCTGCCATAAAGTTAACGTATTCAATACCTGTAAACTTTAAAAACATATCAGGACTATCAGGTACATATCCAAACTGTCTTTTAGCTTCTAAAGGTTTTTTTGTAATATCAAAACCATTTATATCAATATCACCTGCACTTATAGACGTAATTCCTGTTATCATTTTTATAGTAGTAGTTTTTCCTGCTCCATTAGGACCTAAAAGTCCAAATATTTCTCCATCTTTAATCTCTAAGTTCATAACTTCTACAGCATTACTACTGCCATATTTCTTTGTAACGTCTGTTATTTTAATCATTCTTTTCTCCTCTTAACTTTTCTTCTCTTGATATACTGTTACACTTTTATGTGTTGCTTTTGTATTTGTTTTATTTGGAATAAAACCTGTACACACAATACAAACAATTCCTATTGTACATAAAACTACTGCACTTTTAAAAAATCCTTTTTTAATTTTTCCTGTAGTCTGTTTTTTATAAAAATACCATGCAAATAAGCAAGCTGCAATACCAATAAACACATGTATCCAAACTATATCAACATTAAACTTGTCATACGCACTTCCTTTAAGATTTTCTATTAGAACTGTTTGAAATACTGTAGTTCCATTTGCAATCATATGAACTAAAATATCTCCAAATATTGAACCTGTATACAAATATATAAGTGCTAAAAATATTCCAAGTAAAGCTGCATAGATTCCTTGGTCGCCATTTCCATGAGCTATCCCAAAAGTTACTGAAGAAATAATAATTGCAAATATAACATTTCCAGTTCTCTTTCTTATAAAATTAAATAAAATTCCTCTAAATATTATTTCTTCAGCAATTGGCGCTATAATAACGGTTCCAATTATAGATATAGGTGTTATCATATTTGAAAACATCTTTGCTATCTGTGGATCACTAAAAAATGGTGCTGCTAAAGCACTTGCTATAACTCCAACCACCAAAGAACATCCTACACCAACTGGAACTACAACCCCAAGCTTTCTTTTCTCAAACTTTATTGGCTTTATAATATTCTTAAATTTATTCTTTGTAAAAATTTGAATTATTATAAAAGCACATAAAACTGCAAAAATATCAGCACACATAGCAATTACACTAATTTGAGTTCCCATAGAAATAGCCACCGCCTTAGTAGTAGCCTGTTCAATTTCCAAATAAGGATTAATATGAAAACCAACCATAACAGCAATTTGAACAACTGCAAAACAAATATTAAAAAATAAATAAACCAAAACTGCAAACAAAATGGACTTAACATATTTCCACATTTTTTCAAAACCTCCTATTAATATGTAAATTATATCCTAGTTTGGCTTGAAATTATGTTAAATTTTGGTGAATGATATTGTAATTTGAAATTTAAAATTAGTAATGAATAAAACTGGATTGACAAAGCCAATCCAGTTTTTTCAACTTCCAAAATTCATCCAAGCGAACTTTTCCCTTAATTCTTAATTCTTAACTTTGCTCTCTCTTCCTCACTACAAAAAGCCCCTTCTATTCCATTTCTATAAATTTCATTAAACTCTTTTTCATTAAGCCCTAAAACTTTTTCTCCATTTGAAAATTCATCAGTTAAAATTAAATTAGAAACTGTTCTATTATCAGTACAAAGACAACCTTTTACTCCATCATTTAATAATTTTTTTATAGGATGATTTTCATAACTCTCTATAGCCTTTGTTTGAACATTACTTTTAGGGCACATTTCTAAAACTATATTCTTTTCTTTTACAAGATTGTATGCTTTCTCATCTTTCATAATTGCAATACCATGTCCAATTCTTGTAGCTTTTAATTTTTCTATAGCTTCTATTACATTTGTACTAAAGCCTGTCTCTCCAGCATGAATAGTAACATTATATCCATAATCTCTTCCAACTTTAAACTCTTCAACAAAATCATCTACAAACCCTTCATTTTCAGCTCCTGCTAAATCTATGGCAACAACACCTTTTCCTATAAATTCTTTTCCTGCTTCAATAACTGGCATTGCATATTTTTTATCCATATGTCTAAGAATAGAAAGAATTAAATTTCCTTTTATATCGAAATTTTTTTCCCCTCTTTTCATACCTTTAATAACACTTTCTATTATCTCTTTTAAAGCTAGTCCTTTTTCAATATGTAGAATTGGCGCAAATCTTATTTCAATATATTTTATATTCTCCTTAGATGCATCCTCCATAAGTTCATAGGTTATTCTCTCTAAATTTTCCTTTCTTTGCATAAGCTTTAAAGGTAATTCAAACTTCTCTAAATACTCAACAAGACTTCTACAATCTTCAGAAACCATAAGTCTTTTTTCAATTTCATCTCTACTTAATCCTTCTAAATTCATTCCCTCTTTTTCCATTAAATCAATAATTGTATCAATTCTTACACTTCCATCTAAATGACAATGCAACTCCACTTTAGGTAATTCTTTTAAATTCATATTTCTTCTCCTCTTTTAATTAGCATATATATTTCAAATTATTATTTCATTATTTTTTCAAATTCAATTCTTCTACTAAAAGCCCCATCCTTTTAAAATTCGTGCACTAATTTTAATCTAAAAGCAAAAAAAATTCTTGATTACAAAGATAACAAGACATAATAATCTTATTATCTTTGTAATCAAGAATTTAAGGCTCTTGGTAGAAACTCCCTAACCATATCATAGGGATTATACAAAAAAATTTTTTCATTTTCTTATTAATATACCATAAATCCAAAAAAATTCAACAACTTTTTTGTTAATAGTTAGTAGTTAGAAAAACCGAATTGGCTTTGCCAATTCGGTTTTTCTTTATTATCTAAAGTTTGCTTAAGCGAATTTTTTCATTAATTATTCACTCTTAACTCTTATTGAGCTTCTTCTGCAAATACTTCTCCTGCAGTCTCCATTTCTTTTTCAAGTTTTGCTTCGACCTCTGGACTTAATGCTTTTACAAACATTTTTAAGAAATTAAATAATACTTTAAATACTACATAACTTGTTATAAATATTTCAACATTTCCAAGGAAAGTAAAGAAATGTCCTAAATGTGCATATCCAAGTCCTACATAATAAAACCCTAATTTATAACTTGCAAGTGTTCCTATAGCAAGTGGGAATGTAAATGTTGCGTGTGTTGGTTTAAATCCTTTTTTAAACTCTTGAATAATATAACCATAAACTACTGGTAATAAAAGTAATCCTGTGATTATTAACCACCATAACATAATTGGATTTGGATGTTTATATAAAGTAAGCATTCCTACAACTCCAAGTGGTGCTGGTGAACATATAATTCCAATACTAGGAATTTGGTGATCTGCAATTTTCTCACTTCTAAATACTATGTATAATACAACTGGTAATAATGCTGTATAGAATATAAATCCAAATAATAACATAAACTTAGCAATTGGTTCTACTCCTACAATTCCTTTACTAGCAATTGAACCTGTAATCATTCCTGTGTAAACGATAAATGCTGTTGGTAATACATTTTTGAAATCTCTTTCTTTTATTCTTAAATATGTATATAAAATTACTATAAAATAATGCCAAACTACACCGGCTAACCATAAAACTGTACAAATCTTTGGTGCAAATGGATACATAA
>NZ_JBOGCC010000212.1:0-3071 GCF_051656525.1 Clostridium sp.
CAATCTGAATATTTGGTGATGATGGCATAGAGGGTACACTCCTTCCCATTCCGAACAGGAAAGTTAAGCTCTATAACGCCGATGGTACTGCACGGGTGACTGTGTGGGAGAGTAGGAAGTTGCCAAGTGAAAACAAGAGAAAAAGTCAGTAGTTAATTCTACTGGCTTTTTTTGTGCACATAATTATCCACAGTTTAAAATAGAAGGTAGAAAAAAGATTAAATTGTGTGGATAATTTAATGGATAACTTGATAATTTTAATATGTTATAAGAAGAATATGGATAAAATTACAAAAAACAAGTATAGAAGAAATAAACTCTTTTCAAATAAATAGAAAAATTATACAATTTAAGTGATGATATAGATCTAAATATTTTAAATTTACTTAATGATATATATTAATTGAGATAAAAAAGTAAGTGAGGGATTAAATGCGAGGGTTTATGATAGAGCAGGTTATATTTATAGTAGGTATAATTCTTCCAACACTGTATTGTTCAAAGGGATTAGAAGAAAAAGAGAGAAAGACTATATTTTTTATGGGGATTTTAAGTAGTTTTTTTATAGGAATAACAGAAATGAGAATTTTATTTATAATGGTGTATGAAATATCGATAATTATATATCTTTGTATGAAAGATTTAAATTTCAATGAGGTGTTGCTAGTTTTAAATGGAAATTTAATATTACTTATAATTACTATATTGATATTTAAAGATAGATTAAATGAACCTTTATTAATAGGTATTGTAATTACTAATATAGTGTTGCAGATAAATTTATGGAAAGTAAAAAAATTCAGAGGGGAAAATTTAAGTATCTTATTTGCTGGATTAATTATAATGTATTTTAGTAAAGTGAATCAGGTAAATATGATAATTGGCATATTAGGGATTATGGCAATTAGATATTTATTAATTAATGTAAAAATTCAAAAAGAGATTGAAGAAAAAAATCAAACTTTAGAAGCCACAAATAATTGTATGATGATGTTAGAGGAAGCTAATATGGATATGAGGAAGTTTAAGCATGATTATGTAAATATATTATTGATAATGAATGAGTATATTAAGGAATCAAAGGAGCAGGAGCTAAGGGATTTTTTTGAGATGAATATATTGAAAACAAAAGATGATTTTATTAAAGATGATATTAATTTAAATGGGCTTAATAGAGTTAAGCTTTATAATTTGAAAGGAATTATCAGAGGAAAGATAGTTAAAGCTCAAAACTTAGGGCTAAATATAATTATAGAAAATTCTTTTAAAGATGAGGGGATGTATTTATATGAAATGCTGGTGGAAGGGAAATCAACTAAGGGTAATGGCAGGGGAATAGGATTAACTATTGTAAATGAAATTCTGAGTAAATATAATGATGTAGTTCTAGATACAAAAATAGAAAACGGGATGTTTATTCAACATATAATAATTGATTAAGGGGATAAAAGGATTGAAAATTTATATTTGTGAGGATGATGAAAAGTTTAGAAAAGATTTGAAAGCTATTATAGAAAAAATTATAGTCAGAGAAGATTTGGATATGAAGATAAAAAAGTCAACAGGAAAAGGAAATGAGCTTTTAAATAGTATAGAAGGAACTGGAATATATTTTTTAGATGTTGATTTAAAAGAAGAAATAAATGGCATAGAATTAGGAAGTAAAATAAGAAAGCTAGATCCAAATGGATTTATCATATTTATAACAACTTATGGAGAGATGGGATATCTAACTTTTAAATATAAAGTTGAAGCTATGGACTATATAGTTAAAGGAGATTATGAAAATTTAGAGCAAAGAATAACTGAATGTATTAAAGAAGCCAATAAAAGATATATATTGAAAGAGAATATAGAGGGAATTTTTATGGTTAAAACAAGAGAGCAGATTCTAAGAATTCCATATAAAGAAATAATGTTTTTTGAAACAGCACAAAAGATACATAAGATAAGAATACACAGTTTAAATAGGCAGATAGAGTTTTATGGGAAGATGAAGGAACTAGAGAAAGAGTTAGGAGATAAATTTTTAAGAATTCATGCTTCTTATTTAGTGAATAAAGAAAAGATAAAAGAGATAGATAGTAAATAGAATATTAAATAGAGAGAACATGATATATATATAGGGAATTAATAAATAAGAAGGGAAAAATATGAGTGAAGAAGTATTAGTGTATGGAATAATTATTGCAGCAAGTCTTATGATGAATCTTTTTCCTATAATAGGGAAGAAAAGAAACTCAATAGAAATTTCTACTTTTATTATGTCTACAGGATATGGGGGATATACTTTATCAAAGAATGATGAGGGTGTGAAAAATCAAATTACTAGAGAAGAGTATTTAAATAAATCATTAAGGCTCCAAATAATATTTAATACAATAAATATTATTTATTGCTTAGTTTGTCTTTTATTTAAAATAGACTATATAGCGATTTTTCTTATAATTCCTATAGGTTTTGGAGAACTTATAGCATTTTGGAAAAACTTAAAAAAATATAGTGTAAAGATATAAGGGAGATAAATATATTATAGAAGCATATATTTATAGTGAATAATAAAAAAATGAAATAATTATTAGAATAAATAAGTTTGCTAATATAGAGAAATAATAATACTATTAAAAAGAAAATTTAAATTTAAATAACCACTTTAAAAGATATGATAATGTTTACTTAACAGTAGAATATAGTAACACAGAACCAAGTGTGTCACAATGAGTATAATAGAGATAAAAATAGAAAATAAAAGAAAAAGAAGAATAATGTTGATAAATAGCGAAAAATGATAAATACTGAAAGAATATAGATGTTATTATAAGTGAGTCGCTTGAAGCAAGAACAAATCTTCTGAGAGAGACACACGAAAAGAAATTTGAAAACATATTAAAAAAGATGTTGACAAAGAAAACTTTGAGTGGTAAGATAAACAAGTCGCCAAAAGCGATTGAACAAAAATGGTCTTTGAAAATTGAACAGATTAATATATAAACAAACTTAAACCAGCAATTCTTTTATTAGTAAGTTTTATGAGCAATTTAAGATTAAACTTTTTATTGAGAGTTTGATCC
>NZ_JBOGCC010000213.1:0-2415 GCF_051656525.1 Clostridium sp.
ATAGAAAATTTTATACCGTTATTTAGGCATTATATAGGGGAAGTCTATGAAGAATTGCCCAATCAGCATGGAATATTTTCGTATGATGGCAGTAGGACATTACAAGAGATGACAACTAAACGTAGAAGGTTGTTAGACAGTATACGGTAAACCATAGGTACATTCTCTAGATACTCTATTTATGAGATAATGATCTTACTAAGTTAGTACTTGAAAGACTTTAAAAAGTTTCATTTTGAACTTTTCATAGTTTTTCAAGCTACTTTAAAAACTATGAAGGAGGTACTTTATGAGTATTAAAGAATCCACTCATGAGTATAGATTATCTCAATGGCTTCCTATTATTAAAGAGTGCCGTAATAGTGGCATGCATGTTAAAACATGGTGCCAGAAAAATGATATAGATCCACAAAGGTTTTATTATTGGCAGAGAAAAATACGAGCCGCTGCATTAAACACTCTTCCAACTACAACATCACAGCCTTCTTTTGTTGAGCTTACTGTTCCAGTTGAGAAAACAGTTATTTCACAATCAACTACTTTTGTTCCAACAATGATACTTAAAGTAGGAGCTATTTCGCTGGAGTTATCAGAAGATGTGAAGCCTGAATTATTAGCTTCTGTTTTGAAGGTGATCACAGATGCTTAATGATGCAACAGGTTTTGATAAAATTTATATTGCACCTGGATACACCGATTTACGTCGTGGTATTGATGGACTTGTAGGCATTATCGAGAAAGAGTTCAACCTTAATCCTTTTCAAAATGCACTTTTCCTTTTTTGTGGTAAACGTACAGATCGTATAAAAGCAATTATCTGGGAAGGGGATGGATTTATCCTTTTATATAAAAGATTAGAGAGTGGTCGCTATCAATGGCCGCGTAATGAATCTGAAATCAAAGATATCTCCCCTGGGCAATTCAGATGGTTAATGGAAGGGTTAGCAATAGATCAGCCCAAAGCTGTTAAAAAAATCTATCCTAAACAATCATTTTAACACGATAATCTGTTGATAAGTTACGACTCTAGCTCCACGCCTATCAAAGGTTTTCCACATATTTAAGAAAATCCTATTTTCCTGTATACTTCAAGAAAAATGTATGATAATGTTGAGTTATGAATAATCAATTTACAGAATCTCAGCTCACCAAATTCACTAAAAAAGACATTGTTATGATGTATATCTCATTACAGCAGTTGACTGAATCTCTGACAGTCCAATGCAAAATGCAAGAAAAACAGCTTAATGAGCTGAATCAGAAGATGGACTTATTAATCGAACAAATGGCTATTTCGAAACAACAACGCTTTGGACGTTCCACAGAAAAGATTGACTGGGAAGGTCAGTTTCAGATGCTTTTTAATGAAGCCGAAGTCATTATTGTAGATAAATATGTTATTGAACCACCTCTAGAAGAAGTATGCGTAGAGCTAGAAGATGCTGAAACAACTACTAAACGTAAACCTAAACAAAAAGGTAAACGCGATGCCGATCTTAAAGGACTTCCAGTAAAGGTGATTGAACACGCTCTTTCAGAAGAAGAACTTCATCAGACGTTTGGAGCGTCTTGGCGTCGTTTACCAGATGAAGTGTATAAACGTCTTGCTTTTCAACCAGCAACATTTGAAGTGGAAGAACATCATGTAGCTGTATACTGTGGCAATGATGGTGAAACTATTATAAAAGCTCCTAGGCCAACAAGTCTCTTGCGTAATAGTATTGTGACACCATCTCTTGAAGCTGCTATTTTAAATGGAAAGTATGTCAATGCTGTTCCTTTATATCGTATGGAACAAGAATTCAAAAGAAATGGGATTAATCTAGGACGCCAAGTCATGGCTAACTGGACTATTCGCTGTGCAGAAAGATACCTTTCGTTAGTGTATGATCGCATGCATAAAGAACTTTTAAAATGTAGTGTCTGTCAGGCTGATGAAACCACAGTAGAAGTTTCAAAGGATGGTAGACAAGCTGGATCTAAAAGTTATATGTGGGTATATCGTACAGGTAAAATGTATGAGGAAAGTCCCATCGTACTCTATAACTATCAGAAAACAAGAAATGCTACTCATCCAGAAGAATTTTTAAAAGGATATGAGGGGACACTTGTTACCGATGGGTATGCTGCGTATCATGCGATGGAGAAAAAAGTCCCTGAAATCAAAGTTGCAGGATGTTGGAGCCATGCTAGACGTCCATTTGCAACAGTGGTTAAAACACTGGGTAAGGAAAAGGCCAAAGGTACCATTGCTTATGATGCTCTTAGGCAAATCGCAGCTATTTTTAAACTTGAGAAAGAACTTAGTAAGCTTTCACCAGAGGAACGTCTAAATGAACGCCAACTGACGATCCAACCTCTAGTAGAGGCCTTCTTTGTATGGATTAAATCTAAAAAAGATGATATCTTACCACA
>NZ_JBOGCC010000214.1:0-1142 GCF_051656525.1 Clostridium sp.
GATCGTGTTATTGATGTTGCCCCACTCCCACAATTGGCACGAAGTGCATTGCGTGCAGTAACTCATACAGTTGCGCGGATAGCTAGGCAGGCTTGGTCCTTCTTTTTCGGATAAACCAACTTAGTACATTCCATTGGGCAGCTCTTCAGCAACACGACAGGATATGTCGTAATGACAGAGAGCTGTAGCAGTTAGATAGAAAATATCTATGTTACTCAATTAATTAATCGCATATTCCCTTTGTCGTAAAAATATGTATGGTCACCAGTTACTACGACATGCCCTGACCTATTGATACGACATAATGTCCCTATGAATTCGTATACAAAAACCACCACAGCATGGAAATCCAATATGATCGTCATGACCGGCTTGCCGTCAGGTTGTCGGTCATCATTAGTCGGCTACTCGCCGGAGAATCGTTAACACTCGCTAACCTTGCGGAGGAGTTTGGCGTTTCTATACGAACGCTACAGCGTGATTTTCAGCAACGTCTTATCCACCTCGACATTGAATACAGTCAAGGCCGGTATCGACTTAACCAACACAAGGATCGCGATCCAGTCCCTAACTCCTTCACGTTTGTTCGCAATACGGGTCTAGTAGGTATTTTGCCTGAAAAGAGCCGCCAATTAATCCGTTGGCTTTCTGCACCATCCAGCTCATCGCCATGTTTAATCAGCCATGCATCAATATCACTGGCCTCGACGCAATCCACTTGTTTTTTACAGCTGGTAGAGGCGATTCAAGCGAACCGAATAGTGTCCTTGCTAATTAACGGCTCCATCATCGAAGGCACCTCACCACACCGGCTAATTTTTCATGATAAGCACTGGTTTTTGGTATCAAGTCGCGCCAAACGGTTGCAGGTCTTTCGCATAGAGGAAATTGACTCCGTAACGCTATTGAATACGACATTTCGCAGAAAACCGGAACTCGATGCCTTAACAGCTAACCAGCATTTTATTGCTGCGTTGCCGCATTTTCGCTTTATCAGCGACATCATTCATACCCTCAAAGAGTAATCGTTGCATACCGAGCAACGCTATTACACCAACATTTACCTGTCTGATATGTAAGGAATAAGCCATGAAAAAAACACAAAGTAGTGTGTTACTCATTACATTACTTTCGATTACCAC
>NZ_JBOGCC010000215.1:0-1151 GCF_051656525.1 Clostridium sp.
AACATTAATTGAAGAACTTAATTTATGGTCAAAAATAAAAAGTGATTCATTAACATTAAACAAAAAAGAAGTGAATATAGTTTCCTTAATTAGGCACATAATTATAGATATAATAAACGATGAAAAATATAAAAATATAAAAATAAACTTTAATTATTCAAAGGAAGAAATAATTTTAAATATAGATGAAAGTCTTATAAATAGAGTGTTTATAAACATTTTAATGAATTCTATAATCCATAATGATGAAAATATCATCATTAATGTAAACATAAATGATGATAATATTACAAATAATAAAGTAAATACAATTGTAAGTGATAATGGAAAAGGAATTAAAGCTGAAGAAGTAGATTATATATTTAAAAGATATTACAGAGGAACAAATACTAAAAATAAAATAGAAGGTTCAGGACTAGGTATGGCTATAGCAAGGGATATTATAAAAATTCATAATGGAGAAATTAACGTTATTAGTGAATTAGGTAAAGGAATGAAAATAATTATAAAGTTATAGGAGAGAAGAGGACTGATAGAAAAAGCTATTAGTCCTTATTTGTGTTTATAAAAAAGTTTTCCATCTTTTTCAAAAATAAACTTAAAGTCACATTTTAAAATGGCTTTTTGTGATTGAATATTATTTTTAAAATGGGAGCAAATTAGGGTATTTATATCTAGAGAATTAATAGAATGATCAACAATGGCATTTATTGCTTCAGGCATTAAATGTAATCCCCAATAATCTTCGGAGAGTATAAATCCTAATTCTTTTGAGTTTTCTTTAAATGGAGTGGGATTATGAAGTTCAATATAACCAATAAGGTTATCATCTTTTGTTATAGCCCAAATAGTGTTTGGGGGTTCATTTAAAAAGATAGCTAAAACCTTAGCAGTCTGGTTTAATGTATTTTTTACTTTAAAGCCTGCAAGGTTAGCTATTTTTTTGTTTGACATAATATAATGTAAATGGCTTAAATCAAATTTTAAAAAAGGTCTTAAAAGTAATCTTGGGGTTTTTAATATGGTCATAAAAGAATCTCCTTCGTATTAAATAAATATGGATATATTATACAATAAAATATTTATGAATTACAAAAAGAGGGAGAATGTAAAAAAATTCAAAATTATTATTGACTTATGGTAATTAATGG
>NZ_JBOGCC010000216.1:0-1086 GCF_051656525.1 Clostridium sp.
TGCCCTCGGGTATACTGCATCTCTCACCATTACCCGTGGGGTGTAAAATGGCAAAACCTTTATACAGCATCGAGGCCGAAGAGTCGGTCATCGGTGGCCTGCTATTCGAACCGGCGCGACTTTCCGAAGTTCAGCGCATCATTAATCCTTCCGACTTCTATGCACACCAATTGCGCGCAGTGTATCGCACCATGCTGTCGTTGCGCGCAGAAGGCAAGCCGATAGACCTGCTGACCGTCCGCGACGCTCTGGAGGCTTCTGACGAGCTTGATCGCGTTGGTGGATTTGGTTATCTGGCGGAAATCGCCAAGAACACGCCGAGCGCGGCTAACGTCAGTGCGTATGCGTCCATCATTGCTAAGCATTCCGACTCGCGTCGGCAGATGGATGTGGCCAGTCAGTTGGTGGACGCTATCCGCGATAGCGATGCGGCGCGCATTGATGAGCTGCGCGATAAGCTGTCTAAGTTCAAGCTGTCACGCAAGCGACCGGTGTTTGACTTGGCCAAAGCGCAAGAGCTGTCTATTGGCATGATCACCACCCGGGCGCCGGAGTTGGATTCGGTTTTTGATGAGTGTCTTCCAATGGCCGAGCCTGCGCTGCTGACTGCGGGCGGCGGTACCGGTAAATCATTCACCACGGTGCAGATGGGGATCAGCGTGAGCACTGGTCGACCGGTATTTGCTGGAGAGTTCGGAAACCTGACGCCGAAGCGCAAAGGAAAGGTGCTGATTATCGGCGGCGAGGACGGGAATAGTGATTACCATCGGCGCTTGCAGGGCGTACTGCAAAACATGCATCTTGGTCCAATGGAGATGGAGGATTTAAAGCGCAATCTGATTATCACCTCTCTGGTGGGCGAAGACATGCGCATCATTGCCGAAGACCGCGGATCCGCAGTGGCCACCGACATGGCTGACCGACTGGTGGAGACGCTGGAGAATTTAACCGACCTTCGGATGATCATCATCGACCCGCTGATTCGCTTTTATGGCGCCGGAGAGAACGATAACCACTCAGCTACGATGTTCATCAACCAGATTAACCGCATTTGCCGCGGTACCGGCGCGGCGGTGTTGTTGGTTC
>NZ_JBOGCC010000217.1:0-1930 GCF_051656525.1 Clostridium sp.
TCATACTCTAATTCATAGTATTTTAATAACTCTTCTACTTCCTCTTCAGTTAAACCAAAATGATTAAAATCTCTATCTAAAATTGTTGATACTGCAAGATTGTTTAGTCCTGAAAATATACTTTCTTTAGCTACTCTTATTATCCCTGTAAGCACCGAAAACTCTAAATATGGATTACCTTTTAGTGCAGCACTTAAAAAGTTTCGAAAGAAAAATATTGCCTCTTATAATACCCTTGTGAGTGTGCTGTAACTAACGGTGTATCATATTCATCTATTAGTATTATCACTTTCTTCTTATATTTTTCATATAAAAATTTTGATAAATCTAAAATCGCATTTTCTTGGTTTTCTCTTTTCTTCTCCAAAGTTAAATTGTATTTATCATATTCATTTTGTAATAAAAGATGCAACTTATTTAAGCAAAGATCCCAATTATTAACTTTTATCTCTTTCAAACTTATATATATTACTGGATACTCTCCCATATATTTCATTTTATCTGTATTTGAAATAGCTAATCCTTCAAATAACTTTTTATTGCTATCTTTATCATCTATAAGTTCAGCATTGACATATTTAAAGTTTTCCCAAATCTTCTTGGCCTTGATAATAGTGTCACTTCTGATCTTTTATTCAATACTTCATCTATCAACATTGATTTATCTATAAAATAATAGTTTTTCTCTATTATTTTTTTAAAATCATCTATTCCCACTGGCAAACTTTTCTTAATCATGCTTTCACCTCACCATATATTTTTCTTATATTATACCATACCTTATATTTTTAAACAAAAAAAGTAGTGCATTCACACTACTTTAATCTATAGATACATTTACAATATATTTTCAAACAATAATTCATGTAAAAAATTCAACTTTTCATGTTATAAAAAATAATTTTTTATATTTCCATCTTATAATCATATTACAAATATTTTGATAATTAAAATATTTGTAAAATTATTATAGTGGAGGGATTAAAATGAAAAAATATTTATTTGTTATGTGTTTAGCACTTTGTGCAAACTCATATGCAGATAGTTTGGGAGGAGTTCAACTAGAAACCTCTCATATAACTGATAGCACTAGAAGTGGGGGTTCGGTATTTAATGTTGTAGAATCTAAAAATACAACAATAATTACTCAAGAAAAGATACAAGAAAAAAAATATGAAAATGTTGAAGCTATATTAAGAGAGGCTCCTGGAGTTATCGTACAAAATACAGCTTTTGGGCCTAGGATAGATATGAGAGGAAGTGGAGAAAAATCTCTAAGTAGAGTTAAAGTTATGGTTGATGGTATCTCTATCAATCCAACTGAGGAATCTATGGCTAGTTTACCAATTAACTCTATACCTGTTGAAAGTATAAAAAAAATTGAGATAATTCCTGGTGGAGGAGCAACTCTATATGGAAGTGGAACTGTTGGTGGAGTTATAAATATCTCAACAAATTCCAATGCTACAAAAAATAACTTTTTTATGGACTTAAACTATGGTTCATTTGATGACAGAGACCTTGGATTTGCAGGTGGATATAATGTAACAAAGGATCTATATGTAAATTATGGTTTTAACTACAGTAATAGTGAAGGATATAGAGAGGATGAAGAGAAAGAGAATAAAATTTTCTTAGGAGGATTTGACTATAAAATAAGTGATAAACATAAAATTCGTTATCAAGGTAGAAGAGGCAATGAAAAAGACAATGGAACAAATGAGGTTAATAAAAAAATATTAGCTGTAAATAGAAGAGCTCCTGGGTTGAATTTAGATGTAGATACAAAATCAGAGAGTAATGTTTTTGACTATGAGTATAGAGCTACAGATAAACTACTTTTTGGAGCATCATTTTTCAATCAAAAACAGGAACGTGATATATCTACTGAGAGTATAGATGATATTATAATTGAACTATCTGCTAGAAA
>NZ_JBOGCC010000218.1:0-3768 GCF_051656525.1 Clostridium sp.
GCCTTGTTTTTGCTTGTGCTTAGGATTTTCACAGATAACCATTACTCTTCCTTTTCTTTTTATTACTTTGCACTTCTCGCAAATAGGCTTAACTGATGGTCTTACTTTCATCGCTAACCCTCCTTGTAATATTTAGATAATCTATTATCTTATTTTGCTCTCCAAGTAATTCTACCTTTACTTAAATCGTATGGTGAAAGTTCTACTGTAACTTTATCACCTGGTAAAATTCTTATGAAGTTCATTCTTAATTTTCCTGATATATGTGCTAGAATTTTATGACCACTCTCAAGTTCTACTTGGAATGTTGCGTTAGGTAGGGATTCTAAAACCACACCTTGCATTTCTATAACATCATCTTTTGACATAAGGTAATCAACCCTCCTTAACAATGTATCTTAATTTTAGAAATCTCTTAATTCTTAAGTCAGCATTTTTCTTTTTTTCTATAATGGTAGTTTTTAGTTCATCATCTATATTATCTATAAAAGATAAATGCTTAATATTTTTCTTTTTCGGATTGCTAATAATTTTATTATCTCCGTTTACTAGTAATAGATTCTGGGCTGTATCAAAACCCACCACTACATATAAATGATCTTTATCTCTACCAGATAAAGAAAGTACCACTTTTCCAATCAAGTCATTGTTCTGCAAATTATTCACCTCGATGATTACCTTAGATATAAACTGCACTTGCAAATTTATAACTAAGAAACACTCTTTAAATTAGTGTTAATATTTCGGGTCCATCTGGTAATATTGCAACTGTATTTTCGTAATGTGCTGATAGGCTTCCATCACTTGTTACAACTGTCCACCCATCACTTAATGTTTTTGTTCTAAATGCTCCAGCATTTATCATCGGTTCTATCGCTAAAACCATGCCATTATTCAGAAGTGAACCCTTACCTGGATTACCGAAGTTAGGTACCTCAGGATCTTCATGTAGATCTCTGCCTATCCCGTGCCCTACAAAATTTTTAACAACTGAAAATCCATGACTTTCAGCATAACTCTGTATTGCATGTGATACATCTGACAATCTATTTCCTTTTTGGGCATATTTAACACCTTCGAAAAAAGATTGTTTTGTAACATCAATAAGCTTTTGAGCTTCTTCAGTCACTTGCCCTACTGGAAAAGTTCTAGCCGCATCTCCATGAAACCCATCTAAATAAGCTCCACAATCAACACTTACTATATCTCCATCCTTTAAGACATATTTCCCTGGTATTCCATGAATAATTTCATTATTTACAGAAATACATAGTGCTGCTGGAAAACCATACAATCCTTTAAAGGAAGATCTAGCTCCTTGACTTGTTATAAACTCATCTGCAATCCTATTTAATTCTGCCGTACTTATTCCAGGTTTTATACTCTTTTCTAATAGTAGAAGTGTTTCACCTACTATTCTTCCTGCAATTCTCATTTTAGCGATTTCTGAGTCATTCTTTAAGAATATCATCTTATTCCCCTAAAACTTTGCAGATACTTTCAAAAACTGAATTGATAGCTTGCGTTCCATCAACAGTTGAAAGTAAGTTTTTATCTTTGTAAAAATCAATTAGTGGTTGTGTTTGTCTCTCATACACATCAAGTCTTTCTTTTACAGTTTCCACTGTATCATCCTTTCTCTGTATAACATCACTTCCACAAACATCACATTTTCCTTCAACCATTGTAGGATTGAATTTTACATGATAACTTGCTCCACATGATGGACAAACTCTTCTACCTGTCATTCTTTCAAGTATAAACTCACTAGGTACTTCTATACATAAAGCAGTATCTAGCTTTTCGTTTCTACTTTCTAAGAATTCTTGTAAGGCTTCTGCTTGATTTACTGTTCTTGGGAAACCATCTAAAAGATATCCCTTTTTACAATCATCTTGCTGAAGTCTGTCTTTTACCATATCTATAGTAACGGAATCTGGAACTAACTGCCCATTATCCATATATTTTCTTGCCTCTACACCTAATGGTGTATTTTCAGAAATATTCTTTCTAAAAATATCACCAGTTGATATATGAGGTATAGAATATCTATTACTAATTGATTTTGCCTGTGTTCCCTTACCTGCTCCAGGAGGACCTAATAATATAATCTTCACCGGCATCATCTCCATCATCTATTCTTATTTAAGGAATCCTTTGTAGTGTCTCATTACTAATTGAGACTCTAATCTTCTCATAAAGTCTAAGGCAACACTAACTACAATCAGTAATGCTGTCCCTCCAAACTGAACTCCTTTTAAAGAAGTATAATTTGAAATTAATATTGGTGTTACTGCTAAAATAGCAGCAAATATACCCCCTATTACAGAGACTCTATTTAAAACTTTTTCAAAGTATTCTGTTGTTGGCTCACCCGGTCTTATCCCTGGAATAAATCCAGCAGATTTATGCAGATTCTCTGACATTTCATCTGGTTTGAATGTAACCTGAGTATAGAACCATGTAAAGAATATAGTTAATATTGCATACACAACTGGGTACATCCAAGTTTGATCATTGAAAATACTCATGTTGCTACTTCTTATCCAAACAGCCCAAGCTTTATCTGGGAAGAAGCCAGCTATTGTTGGTGGAAATTGCATAACTGACATTGCAAAGATTATTGCAATAACTGCTGAACCAATAATACTTAAAGGTATATGTGTTGATTGAGCTTTTGTTACTTTATTCCCAACAGCCTTTCCTGCATATTGTACTGGTATTCTTCTCTCAGCTAATGAGAAGTAGATTACCACAGCTAATGCAACTAGGGCAAATACTGCAAATAGTACTATTTCAACTATATTTATTTCATTTTGACTTTTTAACATTAAGATTGAGCTAAGCTCTGCTGGTAATCTTGATATTATGTTGATGAAAATTAGTATTGAAATACCATTTCCAAAACCTTTAACAGTTATCTGATCACCTAACCACATACAGAAAGTTGAACCAACTATAAGTGCTAATATTACTATCCCTATTTGAGCTGAAGTAATTCCAGCAGTTGCTCCAGGAACTCTTGATATTGTTAAATACATACCAATAGCAAGTATTATCGATATTGCTATTGAAGCATATCGAGTAATATTCTGTATTTTTTTTCTACCATCTTCACCTTCTTTTGAAAGTTGTTCAAGAGATGGTATAGCAATTGTTAACAATTGCATGATGATTGATGCATTAATGTATGGCATTACTCCTAATGCAAAAATACTAAATTTACTAAAGGCTCCTCCTGATATTAAATCATAGAAACCAACTAAACTACCAGATTGAGCCATTTGCTTTAAATATTCTGTGCTAATCCCAGGAACAGGAATATGACTTCCTATCCTGAAAATTGCTACAAAAAATATTGTCCAGTAAAATCTTTTTCTCAATTCTGGGACCTTCCAGGCATTACGTAGGGTTGATAGCATTATTATTTCACCTCAACTTTTCCTCCAGCTGCTTCGATCTTCTCTTTAGCAGTTTTTGAGAAATTACATCCTACAAGAGTTATACTCTTTTCTAAGCTTCCGTTACCAAGAATTTTAACTCCATCCATAACTTTTGATATTACTCCTGTTTCAAGTAATAATTCTGGAGTAACTTCTGTTCCATTTTCGAAGATATTTAATCTATCTACGTTTATGCTAACAATCTTCTTAGCAAAGATATTAGTGAATCCTCTTTTAGGAAGTCTTCTGTATAAAGGCATTTGACCTCCTTCAAATCCAGGTCTAACTCCACCACCAGATCTAGCGTTTTGTCCTTTTTCACCTT
>NZ_JBOGCC010000219.1:0-34403 GCF_051656525.1 Clostridium sp.
AACCAGCAAGAGAGATAGATTTCTCCATTATAACAAGTAGGAAATTTTTAGCAAACTTCACTATGGCCAATGTATTTAATAGAAATAATTCATGGGCTAAAATGCAGATTAATAAAAATACCTACCTCAAAGCTACTAATCAGAATGAACAGATCGTGGATAGTTTCGTACAACAAGCTAACAAAACTTTGGAGACAAACTCCACTACTACTTTCGAGTATATGAGGGGCTCTAACTACTACACTGAGATAGCTAAGGCTATTAAAGACGCACAGTTTGGAGTTGGAATATATAAGATAAATGAGCAGAACTCTAACACTAGACCTTTTAGTTTTGAATTTATGGGGTATGATAATGTAAAGTTTACTGAAGACGCACTCGGTAAACCTGTAATAGTTTTTAAGGAACATTTCCCTATGAACGGAGAGGACCTTGTTGATAGATTCTCAAATTATCCAGACTTTAAACTACCGACACAAACTTCTGAGGAAGAATTCGACCAAAAGATAAATGTGATCGAGGTTATGATAGGGATGTTTGATGAAGGTTCTGGACTTTACAGATATTACAATGCTGTTTATACAGCTAAATTTGAAGAGTGTTTATGTTTTAGATGGACAGACTACCCTGTATTTATAGTGTTTAGATGGGCTTTAGATAGCTCTAATTGTTGGGGAACTGGTCCAGCAAGAGATTACAAAGATATATTTCAAGGGTTAAAAGATAATAAAGAGAAGAGAAAAAGACATAGAGATAAAATAATTGACCCCCCAGGAGGATTTACAGGAAATTTAGAACTGATATATAAAGTCGGTATAAATGCTGGGGATATAAATTATAATGGAAGTGGTTTACCAGGTGACACAGTGGGTTACCAACCTTATAACATAGGTACTAATCTAATACCTTTGGAACAGGATATCAATGAAGCTAGAAACGCAATTCAAGCAGCTTTCCTAGCACAGCCTTTAGGCACGTTAGATAACTCGGTTAGGAGTGCCACAGAACAGGCAATGAGAATTGAACTGTTTAATAAAGAGTGGTCAACAACAGGCGAGTTAATCAACACTGAAGTTTTATATCCAACCTTCACAGCTTGTTACATGATTTTAAAGGCTAAAGGGCTTTTATTAGATGTGGAGTTAGATGGAGAGGGTAGAAACTATGTTGAGTTTTCAGAACTTCTATATATGAACGAATTAACAAGAAATACAGGACTTGAAGAGGTTAATCAAGTGCTTAACTACTATGGACTTGTTGGAAGTGTTGTTCCAGAAGATAGAAGAGATCTATTAATCAAACCAGAAGAATTTGCGGATTATGCAGCTGATAAAATGAGAATACCTAAGAACGTTTTACCTACTAAGGAAGATTTAAGAAAAACTTTAGAAGAGAGAGCAAAACAACAAATGGCACTAATGGCTGCACAAGGTGGTGTTATGAGTGGACAATAAAATGTTAATGAGTGATAATTATGTAAAACTATTAACTAAATTTGCTGCTGATCCAGAAATATTCGAGTTGATAGACGAATGCATAAAAGATGAATTAAGGGAGAGGGAAAAATATTTCCTAGCTACTGGAAAATACCCAGATGTAAGAAATGGACTTATGAAATTAAAAATGGATATAAACCAAAGAGTGACTCTTTTTAAGGAGGGAAAATAATTGAAATTTAGAAATTTAAGAAATAAATATTTTTTCTATGATGTTAATGATGGAAATAGTGGTGGAGAGGGTGGAGGAACACAAGAAATTATTCCACCAGGTGCAGAAGGTGGAAATTCTGAAGATTTAGAAGGTACAAACACACCACCAGTAGATGGAGAAGGTGCAAATTCAGAGGAAGAATTTAAACCGTTTAACCCTCTAGAAATGACTTTTGATGAAAGCGAGTATGAAGAAAAACCAAACCTAGATTTTAATGGTTATAACCTAGAAAAATACCAAGATAAAATTAATTTCAACGATGAAGCAGTAAGAGAAAGATTTACAAATTTATCTAAAGAATATCAAGAAGCTGGATTCACTCAAAATCAAATTGAGTTTATGCTAGATAAAGAATTACAAATGCAATCTCAGAAAGAAAGAATTACAGATGAACAAATTATGAAGGATCTAAAAGAAAGACTTTCTCCAGAGGTTAAAAAGAATTGGGGAACTCTTACAAAAGAATTAGATGTATTCTTTGAAAACTCTAAATTCAAAGAGCATAAAAAAGCTTTCATGGGAAATCCTGTACTTATGAATATGATTTATGAGTATGGAAAAAGTATAAAGCCTGGAAATACAGACCCTTTAAAACAGAAGGACTTCAAAGGTGAAGCTTCTAGAGTTTATACAGCTAGTGGAGCTTATGATGAGTTCAGTAAAATTATAAAGAGTGGGAATTACACTGACGCCTACGCTTTAGCTAAAGAGTTAAATGGAAAAGTAAAAGAAAGTGACAGAGCAGCATTTAAAGATTTGATGGGTAGTTACCTATCTTAAAAATAAACCGGAGGTATCAAATTATGAAAAAATTCAACTTAAACATTCAATTATTCGCTGACCCAACTGACTATGCGCAATCAGTACAAAAGATGTATGACACTAACTTAACGGCTTTTTCTAAGGAATTAAAAGGACAAGGACTTAAAAAAGGTTGTCAAATTAAAACTGAAGCTAAAGGAGATACAATTTCGTTCTACAGAAGAGGTGCTGGAAAATCTGGAAGTGGAGCAGTTCCTTCAATGTTCCCTGGTGGTGCTACATCTAATCAAGGAGGAAAACCTCAATCTTTTATAGCTAATATAACTAAAATTTGGTCACAGCAACACGTAGAGAAATCAGATATGAATAAAACTGGTTTGGATATAAAGGGAGCTACCATTATATCTATGGGTGATGAAATTCTTAGAACAGAAGACAAAATGATTATGACAGCAGTTTATGCAGCTTCTGGAATTGCTTTAAGAGGGGATGTAACTTTAGATATAGACTCTGAGCAAAACATCAGAGCTTTAGTAGGAACTTGTAGAAGAGCAGCGTTAAGAGCTAAGCAATCTGTTGCTGGAAATACAAAACCAGCTCAATTGGCTATCTCGCTTGATCACTATGAAAAAATTTGTTCTCACGACATCTTTATAAATGGAGATTATAAAAATGCTTTAGGTGATGGAATGTCTAACTTCTTTGGTGCTGAACTTAGAATCACAGACGCAGCAACTGCACCTACTGTAATTCCTCCAGAGGTTATAGGATGGGGAGAATGGGAAGGAACAATGGAAAACTCAGCTGTTTACTTCCCTACAGATGGAGAGAAATGGCATATCCAATCAGTTAAATCTGGAGGTGTAGTGGTTATAGAACCTGAATTGATTACAAAACTTCAATTCAAGACTGCCTAACAATCCTGTAACTTTGTCAGATACTCCAGAAGATACACCTCAACCAATAATTGAGAAAAAAACTAGAAAAAAAATTAATAAAAATGCTTAGGAGAGGGGGAGGAATCCCTCTTTTTCTATACAAAATAGGAGGTAACTTATGTCTGATTTTTCTTTTAAAAACAACAAGCAAATAGAGATTATTAAAGAAATGGTCAAAACCTCTAGTGATAGATATGAAATAAATGGAATAGAATTATCTAAAGCTAGATTTATGTGGAGAAAGTTCCAGGAAGCTTTCCAAATTTTATCACCAGGTAGCTACTCTATAATACAGGAAGCTGGAAACACTTTCCTAAAAATAGATGATACAGTTCTACTTGGAGAAGCAATTGAATTTCAAGTTATATATGTATTTGACCAAGAGTCAAGTCAATATATAGATGATTTTCCAGATGTATCAATTTTAAAAGAGAAGTACAATGAACTTCAGAGGGATTTTACAAACTTAAACCGTTTATTAAAAAGTAACAATATAACGGGCGATACATTAAAGATGTTCTATGTTCTACCAGAACTTAATGAAGGAGAGGTTTGGATAAGGACTAAGGATGGTTGGAGAGGTACAAATGTAGATGACTTAGATAAAATTGTACAGGATTTAATAAATAAAATAGAAACTGAAATAAAACCAGATTTAGTTTTATTTATAAAAACCGAATTAGCTAAAGCACAAGTTATAATAGATGGTATGTTGACACATGATTATATAGATATACCTTTCCTAAACAAAGATATAGTTCAAATTTATATAGATACAGTTACCAAAACAGTTAGAGAATGTGATAATACTAAATTTGAGCCACTTTCAGCTGTAGGGTTAAAGTTTATAAAGGAAGATGGCACAACAGTTACTAGATGTTATTTTAGAGGTGTTTATGATAAACCAACAACTTTAAATATCCAAGATGGTGTATATTGGCAAACTCATACTTCAGTAGATGGTCTAACTCTTATACAACCTCAAAAGTGGAAATCACAAGCCTTTGAGTTATCTAATGGTAAAATGTATTTCGATAGAGGAAACCCTATATTGATTCAAGGTGAATTAGGAACAATAGTTTTTAAGGAATATGAAACTCTTAACCAAGCTAAAGCTGACTCTAGTTTGGTTAGTGGTGATTACGTTATAGTAACAGGAGATACCCAAACTAACGATGGTGGCCAAGGTGTGTATCAATTGGCAAATGGTGTATTTGAATTAAGGGATTTCAATAGAAGTTTCCTAGGGCAAAAAATGGATAAGCAAGATACTATCGAGGATCTAAAAAAATCTACTCAGTATGCTGTAGGTGATGTGGTAGAAGTTCTTGGGTATTCTGTTAAAGGTGATGGTAAAGGGTTTAGGGTCAATATTTCTTCTAAAGATGAAGGTACTGGAATTCGGTTGTACAACAACTTATGGGCTAATATTATTAAAGGTTCTGAAGAATATTCTGTTGATCCATTTGTGGCTGGATTTGAAGTTTTAAAAAGCAGAGCTAATGATACGGATTATTATTTGGTTAAAATACCTAAAACATTTAAAATGCAACTTGGTTTAGCTGAGGACATGTTGGAAAAAACCGAAAGAAACATAGATTTTTCGCTACGTAAAAATACTACAATTTCTATAAACGCCGGTTTGTTTGATGTAAACACTGGAGCAACTAAAGGGGTGGTAATAAAGGACGGTGTCGTATTGAAGCGTCAAAGCATACAACCTACTGTAGGCGAAGAGTTGTTGTGCATTAACAGCACCGGAGAGTTAAGTTCTGTAAATTCGGGAACGGTCGATCCAGATATTTTAGTCCAATCCGGGGTAGAAAGTGCGGTGCAAGGTTGGTACCCTTTAATACGTGATGGTAAAGAGTTGCCTGGAAGAGACCCTATGAACAAATTACCTAGGCAAGTTATTTCTCGAAAAAACGATGGAAGCTATGTCATTTTTACTTGTGACGGGAGGACAGAGTATGATTTAGGTATGTCTACGCAAGAAGTTTGTTCTATACTTTTAAGTGAAGGTGTGGAATTTGCATACATGCTGGATAGTGGTGGTAGTACAAGTACAGTTGCCAATGGTGTGAAACTAAATAAAAATATAGACAATATGACAGAAGATAGAAAAGTTGCTAATTTTTTGTATTTTTCAAAATTTGATGAATATGAGTTGCAAATTTTTAAAGTTATAAAAGAAATATCTGAACTAAAACAAAACTTCAACAAAAGATTAATAGAGTTATCAAACATAGAATCCGGTTTATTGCAATTAAAACCAAAAACATTGAAGGTTCCGGGTGTGGATATTTATGACATAAATTTATCAAGAAGAGCTAAAATTGGATATGATTCAACAAATGAATTTTTCTTTGTAGACGGGTTCGATGGCAGTTATAAAAATTTATTAAAGTTTAAAAACGGAGAAATGTACACCTTCGGAAAAGCTTCATCCAACTTCTACGGTCAATTAGATTTAGTTGTCGGAAATATAGAAAATGTTACAACTTCTGGAATTTATAGATGTGGTAGTTCGACTACAGACAAACCTAACCAAGTACCAACTAGCGATTATGGTTCTGTAATATGTATGAAACACGGAACAGATTCAAGGAATTTTATAGATGTTTATTTTTCGAAAGAGAGAGAAGGAAAGGTTTTTGTTAGACAAAGATATAGTTCTGGTGTTGGTTCCTGGGTGGAGTTAGCTACAATTCAAAACTCTGTACAACTTCTAGACACCCCTTACCACGCAACACAAATGTCTAAACTAGGTATTTTAGACTCGTACCATAATTATCTAACAGACTTGCATGAGTATGAAAAACAACAAAAAACTCAATCTGATACAGGTGTTATGAATTTAAATGTGATTCAACCACCTATAATTCCAACAGAAGTAGAAGAATATGCAAAAGAATACAATTTACTATAGGAGGAAAAAATGGGAAGTAAAAATATTATAATTCCGGTTGGTGAACCAAAACCAACTGGAAGCAAAAAAAATAAAGTTGTCTACTATGAACTTGTGGATTCTCAACAAAGTTTAGATGTAACAGCAGATATTATAATTTATAACACTACACCAACAACCGATTATAACCAAGCCTTGCCAGATATAAGAAATCTACAAGAAAATGCAAGTATATACCTAAACAATTTATCTGATACAGAACAATTGACATTTACCCCGGAAGTTCCTGGGCAAAGGGTAGCTGGAGGAACTGAACTTGTTTTATTTCCTAATTATGAAGCTTTACTTATACCAGATAGAATAAATAATAATTGGGATGTAGCTTATTACCAAACTAGAGGTAAAACAGTTAGACAAATCAGAGATATAGGAATGATAAATATCCCTAAACAAGATGATAGTGACTTTTGGGCTATGAAATTAAAAAGCCAGGGAGCTGTTAAATTTTTACATAGAGAAGATGATAAAAGTGTAACAGTTATATTAGATGAAGAACATCCTATAATAGCTCCATTACCTGTAGATTATCTTGGTAGATTTGATTTTCCGGTTAAGCTTACAGCTACAAAGGTTGAAAGGAAGGTAAAAATATTACCTTCCGAAACTTTCGTGAGCGATTCGGTTACAACAAATTTAATAAATAAAAGTTTGGTTATAAAAAAAGGTGGAACTAAATATTGTAATATTAGATTAGAAACTGGAGTTCAAATGACTTCTCCAATTAAATTTGAAATTAGAGCTGAACTTTTTGATCCTAAAACAAATGCAGTTATAAATGATATAAAAGGTGTAGCTTGCAGAATAACACAACAAATTAACCAGAGTGCCAAAATAAACAACATGTTTGGCGAATGGTTGGTAAATTTAAATGCTGATGATGAAGTGGCTATAATGATAACTCACAACGCTTCTGTAGAAGTTAATTTAAATGAGCTTTCAGATACTTCTGGTATAACTATATGTGATTATGATAGAGATAGTAAAGGTATGAAATCTTTAACAGCTGACTCTGTACAAGCTAAAACATGGCCATTTATAGAGAGTGTATCACTCAGTGCTGGGGAAGTCATAGTTCCACCAGTTTCAAAATTTTTAAACAAGCAAGAAATTACAGTTGTTGATTTTGATATGATCGACGAAAATATACTAGCTTCTGGAAATGTGCCTTTCAAAGTTAAGGTTGAGAATGGAGTTACAACAATAACTGACGCAAATCAAGTTGGTATATTAGGTTATTTCACTGTAACGGAGCCTTATTGGGTGAATTTATTAAAAAATGTAAATTTAAACTTACATTTAGATTTAGGTGTGGATGTTCCAGATTCTAGTGCTTATTACGTCCACATTTTAGGTTATACAGGCGATATAAGTACCGACTTAGATTATATGCCTATAAGTTCACAAACAAACCTACAATTCACTTATAAACAAAACTACGAGTTAATAAAAGGTTTTGAGGTTCCTTTAGGTGGTAGTGGAGTTGTAGATTCTACTTTTATTATACCAGACAAATACAATATTGTGATGATAGGTGTAACAGATATAGAAGCCGAAATTCCAACAAAACTTATAATAAGAAATTTATCTGTTGAATCCACTGAAGATATGTTTAGTTATAAAATAACAAGAAAATAGAGGTGGTATATGAATAGGGTAATTATAATTTTATTAACAATTTTTATCCTATCCAATGCTTACAAGCCTAGTATAAATACAGCTACTTATACTGGGCTTGACAGTGTTGTTGGAATGGGAGAGGTTAAAACTAAATTAATTTTAGAAGAAATAAAAAAAGAAAAATTTAAAAATGCAGATGATTTTAAAGAAAGAACAGGCCACAAGATAGGTGATAAAGTTTTTAAAAGATTAAATAAAAAATATAAAATTTAGGAGTGGTAGAAATGAAAGAACAATTGGTTAAACAATTAATAAGACATGAAGGTTTGAAATTAAAAGCATATATATGTCCAGCTGGAAAATTAACTATAGGAGTTGGGAGAAATTTAGAAGGGAGAGGAATTACTCCAGAGGAATCTAAAAAAATATTTGGAGCTTATTTATCTAAAAAAGAATACGTTAAACGGTTTAAAAAAGAGGGTATTTCTAAGGAAAATGCTTTATACTTGCTTGATAACGATATTGAAAACTGTGAATTTGACCTAAGAAAAAATCCTTTTTATAACTTACAAAATCAAGTCAGAAGAGAAGTTTTGATAAATATGTGTTTTAATCTTGGTTATGGTGGACTTTTAGGATTTAGGAAATTTTTAGCAGCTATGGAAAAAAAAGATTATCCTACTGCAGCTAAAGAAATGTTAGATAGCAAATGGGCCAAACAAGTTAAGGGTAGAGCTATTGAATTAAGAGATCAAATTTTAAAGGGGGAATACATATATGATTAGTAAAATTTTACCTGTATTAAATAAAATTATTGGAATATTTGGAAAAAATTTAGAAAATAAAAAAGTTATTGAAAAAGAAAAATTAAATTATTTCCACAAAACCCTTAGTGTGCTGCTGATTGTTGTCGTTGTCTCAGCTATGCTTATGAGTTTAAAGGGTGACAATTTAGGCTCTTACTGGTATGATTTAATTGACACTATTTTAAAGTACATGACAGTGTAGAAAGAAGGTATCAGCATGAGGAAGATTTTAATATTTTTACTAATTTTATATTTATTCAACAGTGGAATGCAATTAAATAAATCAGAAAAAATTTATAAAAACCACAAAACTCCAGTGAAAATAGTTCTTAATATATAGAGGGGGTGGAGTTCTTGGAGAACATAAAATGGTTTATAAACCAGGGTGTGGCTGTAGCTGCTCTAGTTGCCTTGTTATATATAGAATATAAAAGGGCTGGTGGTATTTCTAAAATGCCAGAAAAAATCGAAAAATTAACAGAAGAAGTCAAAAGTTTGAAGGAACAAATTAATAAAAAACAGGAGGACCAAGATGGATAAAGGAAAAATAATACAAATGGCTTTTTTAAGACTTGGTAAGAACAATGAATATAATGACAACAAAAGTGATGAATATAAAACGGCCACTCTTTTATGTGATCATATTATAGAGCAACTAGCAAAAGAAACAGCATTTCTTTTTAACTCTGTAACAGTTACACTGACCCAATATCAACCTAGCACAAATGTGTTAGGTGAGAACAGGTTTAATAAACCAGCTGACCTATTAAATATAATTAGGGCTAATGTTCCAATAAGAGAGGAAGGGGAATTTATTTATTCCAATGAAAAAGAGGTGCAACTACAATATTGTAAAAAAATAGATATTGTAAATATGCCAGATAATTTAACTGACTTAGTTATATATGGTTTATGCATACAGCTGTGTCTTGCTTATAATTCCTGGATAGAAAGAATAAGTTATTTTGAACAAAAATATACTGAAGAAAAAGCAAAAATTTTAGCTAACCAATTTAATAGTTTTAAGTTTGGAGGGTAGAAAATGGCAGATGTGAGAACTAATAATTATTTTTTTTATGGAGAAACAGGAAGAAGAATGGATGGTATAAGGGATAGTGAAATAGCTAGAAGCTCAGCTAAACTATTAAGAAACTTATATGTGACAGAGTTAGGAAATTTAAAATTTGCTAAAAAATTCTTAGAAAAAATAAATAATATTTCAAATATAGTAGAGGTATTAGATACCAGATATACTTTTTACATAATAATTACTACAGATAAAATTTACACTGTAAATAAATCTGATAACAATTTACTTTACCAACACGCAGCAAACGCCACAAAATCCACAAATTGCAAGATGTTTAATGACTCCCTTATAATTTGTACCCCTACACCACAAGTTTATGAATTCAATAAAGATAATGGCCAGATAGGTACATCAAACTTTTTAACTTTACTAACTTATCCAGTTATAGAAAAAGAAACAGTAAAGATGGAAGTTTTTAGAGTTTATGAAATAACAGTTGGAGATAAAAAAGAAAACAGGGTTATGAGTTTATCTAAATATGAAAACCCTAAATTAGAGGTTAAAGGCGATGGAGTTTATCTTGAAAGTTCTAATATAAAATTAGATAGAATTTATAAACAATCTCGTAGCACTATTGACCCAGAAACAATAGCTGGTATTACTCCTGGTTTAACTTTTGCAGTTATGGAGGTGTATTATAATAAGGTTACTGAAAACAATACAGTTAAACAGTATATTTTAGGAAATACCAATATAGAATTTACAGGAGAAACAGCGGACTCTTTATACGGATCCAGCTATTTTACTGGAATAAATGTTCAAACAAAAGGCCAACTAACTTGGGGAGAATTAAAAGAATTAAAAAATAATTTTACTGACGCTGGAGTTTTTGGTCCTAGATTTTATGTTATAAAAGATGATGTTGTATTTTTTTCTAAAATAGATAACTTCTTTGATTTTAGAAATGATATTAAAGATGATAGTCCATTTTATTTTAAACCTTCCCCAATAAATAACCAAAGACCTACATACATTAGGTCAAAAGCTGGAAACGGTTTATATATCACCACTAATAAAGGGGTTTATGTGGTTACTTTCGATAAAGTATTAACCCCTCAAACTTACAGGGTTTTTATAGCTTCAGAAATTCCAGCACTTTGGGAATGCGAATTAATAGGAGATAACTTTTATTATATTTCTGAAGATAATGTGATAAAATGTATACAACCAGTACCAAATGAGTTAGGGTATGAAAGTTACAAAACTTTTAATGTAGAAAAATTTAATATTGATTCCAAACCTAATTTTTTAACTAAAATTACTATAGAAGGAGTAACAAAACTTGTATCTCAAATTATGAATAATGTTATAGAAATTTATGATGTGATAGATGTAAACGTTTTTAGAAAAACTTCTTTAGATTTAAATTATTCTACAAAACTATTTGGTTACAATCAAAACTTTGTACAAGATACAAAATTCCTCACAAAATCAAATTTAAACTATGCACAAGCTATCATCACATTAAACTCACCTTACTCTAAGACAAAAGCTGGTGGAGTGTATGCAAATGATTTTAACAGCACAATAGAACAAGTTTCCATGAAATGTTTAAATGGTAAAAAAGAAGCTATAAAAGGAGTTTATATCCTGGAGTCACCTTTGAATAACTTAGGAAAAGAAGAGGATGATTTTTCTGTATATAGAATTAAAAAATCAAAGAGAGTTGGTAGTGGTTATAGTATAAAAATTTTATCTAAAGAAAATGAGGAAATTTTAGAAATTTTAGGAATTGACACTTTTGTTAATATAGTTGGAGATAATTAGGAGGTGCTTTATGAGTTTAGGAATGGCATTGATGGCTGGAACTCAAATTATGGGTGCTTATGGTTCTTATAAATCAGCTGGTACCATAGCTTCCACAGAAAGAAAAATGGCTGAACTACAAAAAGAATATAATCAAAAAGAAATTGAAGAAAAATATAAAAGAGATTTTATGGGCATGACTGAAACTTATACAGAAAAAAGGGCGATGATGATAAAGGAAGCTGCTGGAGTAGCTTCCACTCTTAACACTGTAACTGCAAACGCCGCTAATGTAGATAATGAATTTAATAGTTTTAGAAGTGATTCTTTATCTAAATTAGACTCAGATTTTATTTCAAATTTAAATGAAATAACTTCAGAACAAATATTTAATATGAGAGAGTTATCAGAAACAAGAATTAATTCAGAATTAAATAATGATCTACAATTAAATAACATGATGACAAACATTTCTAGTAAGCAAATACAAGCTGAAAGCAATTCAGTAAGTAAAGCTCTAATGGGTGCTTATAACTCAGCTTCTCAACTTATGCAATACTCACAAAATAAAAGAACTGATACGGAAGCTAAAACTTCCGGAGCCGAACAAGGTGCGTTATCTAGTTTTGGAGAGAGTTTTAAAAATATGTTTTCTGGACTAGGAGGGTTTTTAGGATGAATACAGAATTATTAAATAAATTTGTAGGAGATAAAAGAACAGCTACAAAACAACTTGGAAATATAGTTAATATGAGTTATTCTTCAGAAAATCCTGGTACAGAACTAGCATATAAAGCAATAGCTGACTTAGCTGAAAAACATCAAAACTTTAAAATTTCCAATGAAAAAAATCAGTTGTTAATTAAAATAGCTGATATGGATAATGAATTTCAGAGTAAATATTTAAATGATCCTACCATATATACTGACCAAGATAAATTTGAAGGTATGGTTACAGCTTATAACAATGAATTAATAAAAAGTAAAAGAGAATTAATTTTAGGATCTCAATATCTAAGTCAAAGTGATGTTGATAAAATGATCGGTTCTCAGAAAATTGTAGATGGTGAAAAATTAAATAATCTACAATATAAGAGAAACCAAATGTTTATCAAAGAAACTTATGATACTGCATTATTAAATCGTCAACAACTAGAAACTATAGGTTCTAACCTAGACCCTTCTCAAACTGAAATGTTCAATGAAGTTTTAAACAGTTTAAACGAAACTGCAAAAGCTTTAGAAACTACAGGAATGAGTAAAAATAAAATCGCTGCCATGATTGGTGAGAGTGTGGCCAACATGGAATATAGCAGAGATAATAAAGAAATACTTGCTATAGTAATCAATCCCAATATGTCATTTGATGATAAGATGGCCACTATAAGTAAATATAAAAAAAATGCTATGAGTGATAATTATTTAAATCAAATTTCTGGTGTTTATAATGATAAATTTAAATTTGATGAAGAAGCACAAAAAGCATTTAAACAATCGTTTATGGTTAGGGGTAGCCAGACACAAGCTGGTAATGATAGAGAGCTTGAAGCTATAGAAAGAATGGCTATATCACAAGAAAAAAATAGAATTAATGCATTAAAGCAAATTGAAAAAGATAAAAAAGCCGCTCTATCCACTGAAGAAAAAGTTAGAAAAGCTATCAATGATAATGATCCTTACAGATTTATAGAAGCTAAATATGATGTAGTTCCAACTACAAAAGAACTAGTACAAGATAATTTACTTTTAGAAGAAACTTTCAATACATCTTTAGCTGAAATTGGAGATTCTACAAATAGGGATGTGGCCAATGTTGTAGCTTCTGGAGATTTACAAAGAATAAAACAAGAGATTGCAGCTTACACAACAGATGGAAGAACACAAGACGAAATTATAAATGAGGTTATATATCCATTTGCTAATGAAATGGCCGGTAATGATGATTATGCTAGAAATGCAATTCTTAAAAATTTAGGTATGCAACTTAGAGGATATAGTCCAACTTTACTATTAAAAGCTCCTACTAGACCAAATATGGCCAAGACAAACGAAGCTTATACATATGGTAAAAATATTAGAGCAGAAGTTGAAGTTAAAGCTCCGAATTGGCTTGATGAAACTCTAACAAGGGATAATGTTAGAACAAGATATTTCCAACTTTCTAACGCTGTTGGTTCTACTCCTACAGCTAAAGAAAAGTTAAACACTTTATTACTTGGAAAAATGAGACAAGCGGGGTATACTAAATATACACCGATAGATGTGGAAAGCTTTATTGAAGATGATAATAACTTTAATGACATCCAAAATAGTTTGCAAGATTTAATGGATCTACAAATTGCACCTATTAACTATCGTTATAAAAATATAAGAACCGACACTCTAAAAGGTTCTGGAGAAAGTGGAGGTACAAACAATGACTTCGGATTTACAGGAATTAAACGTAAATAGTAATGTTGAAGAAAAACCAATAACAGGACTAGCTGAAGCTACTGAAACAAATATAAGGGTTGGATTTGATAAGTTTGCAACTAAGTTTTTATATCCTACAAATAGGTTAGCTGAAGCATTTGGAGCTACACCAGAGAATTATTTTTGGTTAAAAAAAGAAGAACAATTAAAAAAAGATATTGCGTATAAAGAAGATAAATTACAAAATTATTACAATAGAAAAGATATAGTTACTGGGACCAGCTTAAATTTAGCTGGTTCTTTAGTACAAGGGGTGGCTGACCCTTTTAATGCTGCTATTAATATGGCGACTGGTAGTTTTGGAGTTGTTGGTCAAGCTTTAATGAATACAGCCGAGTACCTAGTAGAAGAAAATATCATTTATGATAGAACTTTAAAAGATATAGGTACAGAGGATATACCTGGACTTGTTGCTTCTATAGTTATGCCAAAAGGTGCAGAATTTATTGATAGTAAAAAATTTAAAAAAGGTGAGTTGCTAGGTGATGTAAAATTCAATATGGACCAACTAGATAATCAAGGTAGAGTTTATAAAAAACCTACCGTTGGTGAGGTTATGGAAGATTTGAAAAAAAGAGGTGTTGATACTAGTGACACTAATAAAGTTTTGGATAATATACAGGAAGTTTCACAAGTTTTAAAAACTATAAATGAGAGTGAAAATTTAGAGGAAATGAGATTTTTATCTGATTATGTAACCAACACTTTTGGAGAACTTGGTGACTACGTAAGAGAAAAAAGAATTTTAGCAGCTTGGGAAGAAGTTAAAAAAACAGATGTTGAAATAGATTTAGAAGCTCCTAAAGCTGAAGTGAAGCCTTCTAAAATTCAAGTGGCACAAATTAACAAAACTGTTAACGAAAGTTTTAAAAAGGTTGAATCGTTACATTACGATATAGATGGTAAAAGAGCTTGGAGTAAGGAAGCTGTAAAAAATTTCTTTGAAGGTAAAAACATGATACCAGAAGGAGAAACTATCGTGGATAGTAAACCTTATACAAGTTCTAATTATGTTAGAGGAAAAACAGGAGATCAATATTTTACTTATACAACTGCTAGAGATACAACTTTTACAGTGAAAACAGTTGACCAAAATGGCCAATACAGAATAAGAGAATACTATTTACAAAGTGATGGTGCATTAACTGAAATACCCACTGTACAATCCACAAGAAGTAGCCTTGACATAGTTAATCGAGCTATTAATAAAGAAAATGGAATTATACCACAAAATCAAATGGCTGATGTTTTAAATAGAGATCTTTATGATGGAGTTCAAGGAAACTATGGTTTTTCTTCTGGATTTGAAAGAAATTTTGATAACTATTTAAGAATGGCCAGAGATATAGACAAAACTATAGAAACAGATTTAGCTGTTAAAGGTAGAACTAATATAAAAATGGAGAGGGAAATGGATATAATTTTCAAACCCATTAAAACAGATATAGAGTTATCTTTAAAGCAGCTAGAAATGGAAGACGCACAGGAATTATTTGGAGCTACTAGAAACTCTAAACCGTTCGGGAATCAGCTTTATGATTTTGCTAAAGGTTGGGATAAACAAGAATTTATCAATATTTTACAAAGTAATACAGAAAATTTTGAGCTTGACGCTAGAATAAGAGCGGATGAATTAAGAAAAGCTGGTGATGTAGCTGGAGCAGATGAAATTATAAACCAAATGGGTACATTTAAAATTTTAAAAGAGAAATTAAATTACTATGTGGGTATTCAATCTGGCGAAGGTGCACCAGTAGAAATTGGAGAAGCTTTTTATTTAAATACTTTTTATAACAAAAGAGAATATATGCAAAATTTAAATGTTGCTGTAAAAGATATGGATGTTGAATTTTTCAATAAAATGTCAGCTTTTATTGGTGATGATGTAGAAATAAATGCAGATGATATTAAAAGCATGGCTGCTTCAATGAAAGTTTTGGGTAGAGAATCTAAAATAACCACTCCAGGAGTTTATTCACTAAAAGATTTTCCAGAAGAAATGGGAATTTTATTAAGAAATGATATTGAGTCTACCACTAGAGCAGCTGCAAAAGGTGCATATGGAGAAGCCAAAACTATTGATGTAGTTGGAAAAAAGTGGGGAAATAATAGAGATTATTCCAACTTTGCTAATAGTTTTTTAGGTACAGAGAACGAGCCTTACGAGGTAGTATCTAGAATCTACTCGACTATAGCTAAAAATAAATTAGGAATAGATAAAATTCAAGATAAAATTTTAAAACTTACTCCTGGTATGCCTGTTGGAGAAGGAACAGACAGAAGTTTTATTCAAACTATTTCTGATAGACCTATTGGAAATTATATGAAACAACAGCTTGAAAAAGTTAATTTAGGTGGTGCAGTAGATGAAAGATATAAACCTAATTTTAACATTGACCCAGATGATCCTAAACTAGCTAACAAAGTTATAAGAAGAGCTGTAAAAAATTTCATGTCTTATAAATACCTAACTTCTCTAAACGGTTTAAAAGAAGAGGGTATGAATAAGAGAATGGGAATAAGAGGTGGTGCTCAATTAGGATGGGATTTTAAATATTCCCAATTAAAAGAAAATTTCTTTAAACCAGTGGAGAGTGAAACAGGATTTATTAAAGCTATAAATGCAATTAGAAAAGAAAACTTAGATTCTATAGCTGACCCAGTTATAAAATCTAGGGCTGAAGCATTTTTGACAAAATACCTAGCTAATGATCCTATTTTTAATGACCCTACCAAGTGGACCTTAAAAGATACAGGAGCAGAAAGTAAACTGTTAAAAACAGCAGATAAGACACTTCAAAAGTTACATGCAGTCTCTAAAAAAGGGGCTTGGCTTCAAAGTGCTTCAGACGCTCACAGAACTTTCAATGCTGAGTGGTTAAGTAAAAATTATTTAATGGATATTATTCCAACTATGACAGGGAATGAAACTCCATTACTTAGAAAAATTTTAGATAGTAATGGTATAGATGATACTAGGTTTGGAGAAATAAAAAATATTATAAAAAATTTAGATTCAGATAAAATTGACGATATTATATTTTCTGGAAGAGTTGCTAAAAATGATGATGAATATGTAATTCAACAACTGTTTGAACAATTCGCAGATGTATTAGGAAGAAAGTTTGACCCATTTGAAAGTGCTGCACAAGGAACTTTAGGAGAGGGGTTTGTAGCTGACCAATGGGCTTTATTTAAGAGATTCAGTATGGGAGCACTAAGCAGAACTTACAACTCTATGTCTATGTACTATGATTCAGATGGTCACCTAAGAGGTAGAATGAGTGGAATGTTGGACTCTATAAGAAATGGAGAGGGTATGAAAGGTGTTAAAAATACCTTAGAAGGCTCAAATAGGATGTGTATAGGTAACTTCGCTTGGACAGCTGCCAAGTTTAAACTTGCAACTATGGGTATAAGCTATATCACTGGTACTGTTGCTGGTACTGTTGCAGATGAAAGAGTGGAAAGTGAAGTTGACGCTATAAGCAGAGGTGAGGTTTTACCTTCTGTAGTAGATGGAATAGTGGAGCAGTTTTTTAATGAAACTGGTATAAATATTGTATTTGGTAGTAAATCTGTATTGGGTGGATTCTATGACCAAACTGTAAAAAGACAAAGACTTGCAGCAAGTGCAGAAAATTTAAATCCAGCTGAAAAGGTAGCTTATTTTGTGGCTGCTGCTGTACTTCCAGAAAATTTATCTAGAGGTATAGATAATATGAAATTTCAATCTAGTATAGGTACTAGAGCTTACGGATCTGGAGAAATTGCTCAATCTTTATGGCGTAGCAAATATAGAAGAGAAGCTCTTTATGAGCAATCTTTAGGACAACTACCAATTGAAAAAGTTGGAGAGTTTTTACTAGGTGGTGCAATTTCTTTATTTAGTATAGGTAAAGATAAAAGACAAACTTATGAAACTTTAAATGATAAATCAGATTTTGAGAAAGCTCTTAAGAAAAATCCAGATAAAGCTCATGAAATTATGGGAACTGACAAGAGAAAAACTCCAGATGATTTAGCTATATTAGGAGCAAGTGGAGCTTTAGAGTTAACTAAAGAGGTTATGGAGGTACAAGCTATTGGAGAAATTATGACAGATAATGATTTACTTCCAGAGCAAAAAGAGGTAGAATTATTTAATCTTGGTTTAGATGTAGATACACAGGCCAGAAGAATGAAGAAGAGTGATTTCAATACTCTATCAGCTATACTAGCTTATAAAGGTATAAGGGACCAAACGGAAATATTAACAGCTATGCACCAGTTTAATTCAACTAAAAACAAGAATGATTTTTATAATGAAATGTTTTTAAATGATGATGATTTTAATATGTTTGAGAGCTTTATGGCTAACCTTGCAGCTAAAACTGAGGATGTGAACAAGCAAATTAACAAGAGAAAGTATAGAGTTGGTATGAATGGGTATTTAGAAATTTTAGATATTTTAGATAATTATTAGGAGGATCTATGTTGAAATTTAATTTAAAAAGTTATTCAATGTTGTGTTTGGTAGAAATAATGTTTATTTTTATAAATTTATTTTTACTAAAATATGGAAATTTTAAAATGGCAGCTGTAACAACTTTTATTTTAGTAATTCTTAGGGGTGCATATGCCGTATTTGCTAAGATGAAATTCTTAGATGGGATTGTAGTTTTTTTAACAGGAAGGTTAATTATACACTTTGTTAGTTTTTATGTAATTAAAATTACTAGGGTTGCTGGTTTGATGAGTTTAGAAACTTCGCTCTATATATTTATTATGATAGTTTTGATAGATGTAATTTCATATGTTTTTATAAACGGTTTAAAGTTTATAGAAAGAAAGTTTTTAGAATAAAAAAAGGAGGGTGTGAAAACCCTCTTTTATTATTTATAATATTTTTTTAATTTTTTAACTTTAGATTTTTTAGAAACTTTCATAAATTTATCAAAATTATTTTTCATCTTCCACCTCCAAGAAGTAACTAGCTACCTTCTTTTTAAATTCTTCCCAATCTAAATCGCTCTCTTTATATTTCTCTGAACTCAAACAATCCTTTAATTCCATATTATATTCTTCTTCAAATTTTCCTATTTTTAAAAACTCTATTGGAGAAATAAATTCTCCGAATTGGAAACCTACATCTATTGCCTTTTTATAATCATCCAGCTTGTTAAAATCAAAACTCATTCACTTCACCTCACTAACATCTGTTATGACTATATCTTTAATAATTAACATTTTACTACCACTTCTTTTCAATTGTCTGGCAGCGAAAATGTATAAAAGTTCAATTTCTGTTTTTTCCTTTAATTCAACCTCTATATCATTTATCTTAAATTTTGCAACTATACCACTTACGTTTAAACTCAGCTTGTTATCCACTTATATCACTCCCTTTCTAATTTTCCACTTAACTGTTCTTATAGCATTTCTACTTCTAACCTTTGATAACAAATTATTTATATACTCACAAGTGTGATTAAGGTTATTCCTAACCACATTGATGTCTTTGGTAGTCCATTTATCACTTTTCATAGGTCCTCCTACACTCCAAACTTTTTTAAAATCTCCTGTACCTCTTCCAAACTCCTAACCACATAATAACTACAATCTTGTTTCTTTATACCTTCCTCAACTTCCTTCTGTTCCTTAGATTGCCTACCTGTAGGCGTCTTAACCTCTAACCCTATAAAACAACCTTTGGTAATAACTATCAAATCGGGCACCCCCTTTTTGCTTCCCGGAGGTAATTTCCTAAACTGCATTGTTCCATTTGGACCTTTATTTACAGGTGGTATGTTGTTGAATCTAGTAAACCATAATTTTCCTTGATTTTCTAAAATTGATAAATATCTGATGATGATAGACTGTATCTGAGTTTCTGTAACTTTCATAATCTCCCCTTCTCCTTTAACATAAATATTTTATTTCTAACCTCTCCTTCTGATCTATCAAATTTTTCAGAAAGAGCTTCATAAAGTTTTTTTCTTAATTCTTTAACTGGGTACATTTCAATAACTAATTCAATTTCCTGTTCTGTCCAAAAATTATGTTTTCTTTTGCCACTCTTTTTAGGATTTTTATCCTCTGGCTTGATTCCAACATAGTTATCAAGCTGTATACCTTTAATCTCTCCAAATAGTTCCTCTGGAAAATTCGCTATTCTCATACAAATACCATCTTCGCCATTTGGGTATATCAATAATTTTCCATTGTTATATATTAAATGCTGAGCTACTTTTGCTATTTCCTTTATCTCTTTTAAAGTTATATCTTTCATATTTCCTCCTACCTATTAGGTTTTATATCTAATTTATTTAATCTTCTTCTAACTGCTGCTTCAGTTCTTCCAAGTTCTTTAGAAATTTGCTTGGGATTTAATTCTGTTTCCTTTAAAAATTTGTCCTCAGATTCGCTCCAGTGCTTAAAATTAGCTGTGAAAGTATCTCGGCTGTATGTTTTGCCATTAAGGTTTTCTTTTGCCTCAATTCCTTCTAATTCTTGTAAACGGTTTAAAACATATCTAGAGCATTCTTCACAAAAATAAATAGCTTGATTTTTACCAATTGTAAGTTTATATTTAGCTTGTGAGGAACAAGAGCATTTATCTCTTGTTCTCTCCAATTTTTCTAGGAATATCATTTTTTATCAGCTTCTTTCTTTGTGAAGTTAGATAAAGCGTCAATTATCTCTCTTTTTTCAACCTTTTTAAAATACTGAGGATTTAATTGAGGTCCAAATTTACCTGGGTATTTAGTTCCTATTTTCATCCTTTGGTCTTCGCTTAATTTGTTCCAAAGTTCTAAGAAATCTTTATCCAAATCACTTTCTTCATACTGTTTCTTTTCTTCTTTAGGTTGTTCCTGTGTAGTGGTTTTTTTGTTTTCTTGTTTAGATGCTTCATCTTTTTTTCTACCATCGTTATCCACATCATCTTCGTCAGTAGCTATATGGAAATACTTTAGTAAAAAATATCTTTCTCCATAAGTTAGAGCTGACCCTAAACCTTTCTCCCAATCATTTTGGCCGTTAGCACCCCAAAGGCATACGTCTGTTTCTCCTGTATCAACATCTATCCAAGTCATTCTCATTGATACCTTTGTTAGAATTTCACTCTTTGGTTTACCTTTCCACTCTCCTGTTTCTCTATCTAAAGATAACGAAACTTGATAGTCCATTCTATCATTTATAATATCTGTTATTTCTGGTTTTAAAAGCAATCCTATCTCATTCATAATAGGTTTGATGTGGTCTAGCACCTTTTCTCCAGATACATATTTATAGCTCTTTGAATCTGCATTTTTCTTTAAACCGTTTACTTTGGTTTGGATGTAATGGAGTTTTTGGTATACTCCTTTTAATTCTTCTCTGATTTTTTTTTGTTCTTCCATTACTTCCACCCCATTCTTTCCATCATTTCTTCTTCAAACTCTTTCTCTTTTTCGTACTCAACTACAACTTTTTCCAATCTCTCTATGAACTTCATATAACAAGATCTTTTAGAAGTGCTGATATTTTCATTTTTTAATTTCTCTCTATATTCCTCTATAACTATTACTATTTTTTCCATTATAACCACCAATCCTTTCTGAAATTATGACCTTCTTGTTTTTTATCTTCTCTAGCTATAATCAAACTGATACCTTCATTATACGTTTTAAGTAATTTGCTATTTGTTTCTTCTGGTAAAATTATGTAGTCTAGAATTTTTTTCTCGTAATTTTTACCACCAGTAAAAACAAATTCTTTAAACTTACCGGTGGAATCATCTAACGTTACAAGTGTTTTTTTACCTTTATTTTCTAAACGCGAGTAAAAGTTGTAACCTACAAACCAACATTTTACAATTTCCACTAAAACCATCTCCCTAATTTATCATCTAATTTAGATTTTCTAAAACTTATATTTTTGTCAACCACTGGAAACCCTGTTCTAAGGCTATATAGATTGTTCTCTAACTTCTTATACAACCATCTGTTGTCGTAGCCTATATTCTTCTCATACCATCTTGTAGAAAGGAAATTTAGAGTTTCATCACTAACTAGAATTTCTTTTACTTGATCCTTTAACTTTTGAGGTGCACCTATCCAAAGCGTAACACCTTCTATCCCAAACTGAACTTTAGATTTTTTACCACTCTTCCACTCTATCTCAGCAAAAGTTTTTTTATCCTTATAAGAAAAGTTTATTATTCTCATATATCCTCCTTAAAAGATTTTCTTTACAAAAGTACCGTAGATTAAAACCATAACTGCTGAAGCTATACAGTAAGTTTGTAACCAGCTAGTATCAAACAAGCTCCCGAAGAATCCTCCAAGTATTAAGAATGTAAGAATTAAAATTTCTAAAGTTTCTTTAATCTTTTTCATATGTCCTCCTTGATTTGAGGTGGCCAGTAAGGTATAATAAATTTGCATGGGTGGCCTTACTGGCTGCCTTTTTTTTATTTTTAAAACCATATCTAAAATTATGAGGTCTTTTTATCTTAGTTTCGCTCCACTCTAAATGTAATAATTACACCATTACTTTTAAAAGTAACTTATGAGTATCTTCGCCATTCTCCCTTTAATTTTATATAAAGTTCTAAAAACTTTTTTCGCCTTTCAGCTTTCTTGTCACAAGTATAATACTTATTTTAATTTTTGTCAATAATAATTTTAATTATTTTTAAAATATTTTTTATTTATTTTTTCTTACCTTATATATGCTAATCAAAAAGCATATTTTTAAACTATATTTTAATTAATAAAAATTATTATTGACATTTTATTTTTTATGTATTATAATCATCTTATAAAACAACAGGAGGAAAAATATGATAAAAAAAATGAAAATACAAATAACTTCGAGCAACACTTTTATAAATATACCTAGCAAGGTTAGAGATATGATGAAGTTGGAAAAAGGTAGCGAGATCTTATTTGAATATGACAAAAAGACAGATACTATCATTATTAAAAAAATTAAAGATTAGGAGGAAAAAGATGGAAAATAGATACTTAGAGGTAGTGAGAGAGAAAAGTTTCGTAACTGCTATGACGAGTTTACAAGTAGCAGAGATCACAGGAAAAGAGCATAAAAATATAATCAGAGATATAAAAGATGAAACATCTAAATTAGGAGTTGAAATAGCTGAGCTCATTTTTGAGCCGAGCGAGTATAAAGATAAAAGTGGTAGAACTTTAGTTATGTATAACCTTTCTCGTGATGGAGCTATGCAACTCGGAGCAAGGTATGACGCAACAACTAGATACAGGATGATACAAAGAATAAACGAGTTGGAAACTTTCGTAAAACAAGATTCATATACAATTGCTGACCCAGTGGAAAGAGCTAAAAGATGGATAGAGGAACAGGAAGAAAAGAAAGCTTTAGAGTTAAAGGTTGAAGTTAAGGAACAAATTATCCAGGAATATAAACCTAGAATAGAATACTTAGATACAATTTTAAATTCTAGTGATACAATGACAATTTCACAGATAGCTGCAGATTATGGAATTTCAGCAATTGAATTAAATAGAATATTACATGAAGAAAAAATTCAAAGGAAAGTTAATAAACAATGGTTACTTTATACAGATCACATGAATAAAGGTTGGACTAAATCCGAAACTATAGAGATACCTTTAAAAGAAGGTAAAAGCAAACTTGTGATAAATACCAAGTGGACACAAAAAGGAAGAGTAAAAATAAATGAAATATTAAACGGTTTAGGTATAGTTGCTAACATGGATAAGGAGTTGAGAGGGTAAGAGTCGCTAGGAAAAATTTCCCAGTGAGATTATACCCTGTACCAAAATGTACACCCTACAGAATGTATAACTAGAAAAAAATAAAAGAAAGTGTAGGAGGAAATATGAAAAAATATTGACTTGTGGTAACGATTGATATATAATAGTGGTAACAACAAAAGGAGGAGTTTATGGAAATATTCATGAAAATAAGAGTCACTTTAGAGTTCAGAAAAAGAATAAAATTACTTTGTGAAGTAAAAAATAAAAGTTTTTCAGAATTAGTGAGAGAATACCTAGAAAAAGAAATGAAAAAAAACAGCATTTAAGGAGAAGGACATGTCGAAAGATATAAGTTTTAAAAAAAGAAGATTTTTGCAGGAAAAATATGGAAATGTATGTCAAATTTGTGGAAAAGAAATAAAAGAAGAAAATTTGTGCATTGAACATATTACTCCTAAATTTAAAGGTGGGACAAACAATATCAATAATCTTTCTGTAGCTTGTAAAAGTTGCAATAGCAGAAAAGGCATTCTGAATAGTTATGATTTTAAATTAGAAAAAATGATTATGGAAGATGAATTTTTTATAAATCTAATTAGATATGAAAACAAAAATGGAGTTTTCAATTATGATAAAACTAAAAATAATATTTTGGAAAAATTAGAGATTATAGAAAACAAAGTTTCTAAATTGAAGGAGATCTTAAAAATTATAGAAGGTGAGTTCGATGAGAGCAATTAAAAAAGAAGATTTAAATAATGTTGTTTTTTTTCAAGTGCCAAAATGGCTTATGGACCTATTTATAAAAGGTTTGATTTCTCAAGGTGCTTTCAAGACTTATGTTTTGATGTTTGACAGAGTTAGGTTATCATCTAAAAATAATTGGATAGATGATAGTGGTGATGTGTATATAAAATATTCTTACGATGAAATGCAGAAAGATTTAGAATGTTCTAGACAAGCAGTTTCAAACAACCTTAAAGATCTTGTAAAATGTGATTTGATAGACAAAGTTAGAAAGTTTAATTCTAGTAGCGTTTTTTATTTAAAGATAGGTAGTCTAGAAAACTTGACTAGTAAAGAAAACTTTGAACAGAAGTCTAGAAAACTTGACTGCGATAGTCTAGAAAACTTGACTGACATTAGTCTAGAAAACTTAGACTCTAGTAATAGTAACTTTAGTAAAAGTAATTTAAGTAAGAGTAACTTAATTAAAAATAACATCTCTTCTGAAATAGAAAACTCAGATTTGAGGGATGATCTAAAAAATAAATTATTAGAATTTGTAACTTTTAGAAAAGAAATAAAAAAACCAATTAAATCTATAGCTAGTATAAAAAAATTAGTTACATCTATTGGAAAAACATTTGTAGATGAAAATGATTTAATAGAATGTATAGATAACTCTATAATGAATGGGTGGCAAGGGGTATTCCCTAATAAAAATAAAAAGGCTGCTCCAGTGAGAGAAAAATCATTCGCTCAGAGAGAGCTAGAGAGATTGGAGAAATTAGAGAGAGGTGTTGAGTAATGCAAGATAAAATATTTATACAAGGAATCAGCTTAATAGAAACAGCTATACAGAAGAATTTCTCAAAGGAACAGATAAGACTTTATAGAATGTTACTAGATGATGTGGAAGAAGAACAGTTTATAAATGGAATTATGAGATTGTTAAAAGAGAGGGTTTATACAAATATACCAGCTCCAGCAGAAATAAGGGAGTATTGCTTAGAATTAAAAGAGATAGACTTTGATTTTAAAATAGCTGAAGCAAGAAATAAAATTAAAAATGCAATATCTAGTTGTGGTAGTTATAGGAATGTATGTTTTGATGATCCTATTATCCATGCAATTATAAAAAGTTTTGGTGGGTGGACTAAAATTTGTTCTAGCGATATAGATGAATTTAATGATTATTTAAAATGGGAGCTACCAAAATTATATAAAACTTACTCAACAAGAAAAATTGATGTAGATTTATTTTTAACAGGAATTGGATATAATTCAGAAAAAGAAGTTGAGATTAAATATATTGGGTGTGAGGACACTATAAAAAGGTGGCATAAAAAGTTCTTAGAGAAGAATGTAGATAGGTTAGAGCTAAGTAACGTATCGAAAGCTAGGCAACTTGGTTTTGATGTAAAAATAGGTATAGAAAATAAACCGTTTAAAGATGTAAGTATAATGATTGAAGATATGAGAAAATAAAAAAAGGCACCTGCTAAGTGCCTTGACAAAAGGAGTTCTATGGTTGATTTCTCTTTTAAGAAAATAAACATAAATCAATCATACACCTTTGGGTGCAAAAAGTAAATAAAAAATAGAGAAATTTGGAGGAAAGTATGGAAAAGTTAAAAGTTGGAGATAAAATATATACTATAAAAAGTAAAGAGATAGAAGAGGTTGTAATAGAAAAAATAGGTATAAAATACATCTATTTAAAATTTGATTGTTGGGTTTATGATAGAGAAAAGAAGAAATATAAAGACGATTTTTTAAAAGAAATAAACGACGAAAAAGTAATTCAAAAAAGATGGTTTAAAACAAAAGAAGAAGCATTACTAACTATTGAAGCTGATGAAAAATACCAGAACATCTTACATCATATAGCTAAAAGTTACGGTAATCCGTTTAAAGATTTAAGTTTAGAGGAAATAAGAAGTGTTTATAACATATTGTTCAAGGAGGAAGAAAATGGAAATAAAAATTTATAACCAGGATTTAATTTGCAAATTAATGATAAAATATATAAAAGATCACAACTTACTGCCTTTAAATGGGGGGGCAATAGATAGAAAGAAAATTATAAGTCAAGTTAGAGAAAAGGTTAAAATGTGTATAGAAAATAAAATTGAATACCTTCCAGCTGCTAGAATAGTTTTGATAGAGGGTTGTAATAGTTGGGATAATCAAGATGTGGTTGTACCTTTTAAAATTACAAGATGTGGAAATGATGTTTATAATGTTAAAATGGCTGTTAAGAAGTTTTAAGGAGGAAATATGGAAATATTTTTAAAATTTAAAAGCACACCTCAAAATTATGAGAAAGAAAAGATAGGAGTTAAAAGTAATACTGTTAGAAAAATTTACCCAGAAGAGTTCAAATTTAAAAGAATAAAATGCCTTCTGGAAGAATTAGAAAATTCTAACAACAGAATAAGAATGTTGTTAGAAATGGATTTATGGATAGAAATTACAAATACTGAAACTGGTGAAAGTTTCGAGAGACATATATGGGATATAACTGAATTTGATGGATATTATATTATAAGTTGGTAGGAGGAAAGATGAAACTAGATTTACACTCACCTGGAGCTGATACGCTCCAGAAAATGCAAAGGGAATTTGAAGAAAAAATAATAAATGATATTTTGGAAGGGATTATAGAGCATGGGCTTAATAAAAAAATAATTGATGAAAGTTTTGAGTTTAAAAATAATTTCCTTATGAAATGTAAGTTGATTGTAGTTGAAGTTACAACTAGCTTTTTTAATGATCCTTATGATTATAAATTTAAAATAAAGGTGAATGAAGAAGTTTGGAGAGAATATTGGGTCGTTAGAGAAATATCTCTAGAAAATCATGAAGCTAGTTACACTCAGACTACACATAGTTTTAATCATGTTGGTGGCACAAGTGAATTGATAGAAAATATAGAGTATTTAAATATCAAGTATGAGCAGTTAAAGGAGAAAAAATGAATACAATCCTATTTATATTAATGTGTTCGCTGATGATAAAATATGTTGGGAGGATTCAGATGAAAAGAATAGAAGTTCCAAAAGAAAATAAAAGTAGGTGCAAAGGGTGTTGTCTATTGAATAAATATTGCTTCACCATGCTGAAGGAAGGCAAAAGAGAAAAGTGTGAGGAAGAAGGGAAAAGTTTTGTATTTAAGGAGGGTAAGGAATGAAAATAAAAGATCTAGAATATTTAAACAATTTTTACTTTGAGCCTACTCAAACGGTTTGTGAAAAGGTGGGAAAATTAGAGGAAGAATCCAAAGAGGTTATAGAAGCTCACGAAGAGTCTTTGGAAGGTAAAAAAACTAATTCTGACGTGGCTCAAGAGGTTTTAGACACCATTCATGCTGGAATAAATTTATTGAAGAAAATGAATGAAGAGGAATTAATAACAATCGAGACAGAAATATTTAAACATTCTGTGAAGTTGGGTGAGTATTTGGAGAGTAAAAAATATAAAATTTAAAGAGGTGGAAAATGATATTCTATGAAAAAGATAAAAATTTAGTTACTGGTCAAATTTTTCCAGATGACATAAAAGAGAAAATAAAAGAAATGGGGGTTGAAATTTTTAATCAACCTCCACTTTTGGAAGAAAGGTATTATCATATAGAGAATAGGAAAAAGAAGGATAGAAGGAAAAATAAAAAGAAATTTGGAAAAAATAAAAGATAGGAGAGTGTTGGAATGAATTGTGATAAAGTGAATCTAGTTACAAAATATATAGTAGATATAGAGCGAGAAACAGGTGGTAAATTCTTTTTAGGTGTGGAAGAAGATAGTTGTGTAGCCGGTGTTATAGTTAGAGGTCTAAATTACAACCGAGATAAAGTTCACAAAAAGTTAGGAACTCTTATGAGAAAACTAAAGTTAAAAAATTATAAACATGTGATGGTGGGTGATAATATAATCCTTATACAATTTACAGAATAAATTTAAAGAGTGTTGCAACACACTCTTTTTTTATTGCAACATTAATTGACTTTATGCAACGCAACAAGTATAATATTATTAGAAATTGCAACAAACCTTTTAAATTAAAGGAAAAACGACCGTTGCAACGTAACAAATAAAATAAGGTACGATTGAAGGAGGTGTCATTGATGTGGATGTTAAAGATAAAGCTAAGAAGATGTGGGAAAGAGCTGGAGGTAATAACGCAGAAAAGGGCACCTTAAATAACATAGCTGAAAAACTAGGCGTTACAGCAGCAGTAATTAGAAGTTGGAAAAGCAGATACAATTGGGGTGACAACGCTCCTAAGATACCAAAGGTAACAAACAGGAATAAAAAAAAAGAACAAGCTAAAGCCATGATAGTTTCTGGCGATAGCATTAAAGAGGTTTCAGAAAAAACAGGAATACCAGAAGGTACGCTCTATGTATGGAGTTCTAAATATGAGTTACAGGAAAAGAGACTCAGAAACTTATTGAAGTTTAAAGAGGATAATATCTCTATTATAATGGAAAATAAAAGAAGAAGGCTCCAAGCTGTAACTAAAGCCACCTTCATACTAAGTGAAATTGTAGATAGGCATACAGATGATAATGGGGAGTTGTATATCCCTGGAAAGTTTTTAGATGATCTAAAGAAAACTCAAGAGATTGAGGATATGATTTTAGGTATAGATAGAGTGGATGATATAATAAACAAGTCTATTATCAATGATATTAACCTTAAAAAACATGAAATGGATAAACAAAAACTCAACCTTTCCACTAAAGAGAAACTTGAAGAGTGGCTTCTATCTCTGAATGAAGAGCAAATTAATGAGTTGTTGGAGAAGATGAACAATGGAAAATAAACTTCAAGAACTTTTATTAAAGAGAAAAAAAGAGATAGTTGAGGAAAAAAGAAAAGCGTGGGTGTTTAAACCTAGAAATTATCAGAAGAGATTAATAAACAAATATGAAGAGGGAGTTAAATTCTTTCTAATATGCTGGGCCAGAAGATTGGGTTAAAAAAATAGCTCATCCATCCTTAAACGGAGAAAGCCTAAGTCCTTATGGATACGGTAACTTACCGTGCTAAATCGCTTTAAGCGTAAAAGCCTAACGACTAGAGTTGTATGTAGAGAAGACTCGTAGAGCTAAGTAGCTCGAAAATGGATGGCCACGAATGTGGAAGATATAGTCTATTCTCATATGAAAATATGAGCTGTAATAAAAATTAAATAGGAGGATTATAATGATAAAAGTAAAAACACTTGAAAATTATAATAACGTTTTAGAGAAATACTATGTAACAACTTGCGGAAAAATTATTTCTTCAGAAAAAAATGGATTCAAAATTCTTAAACCTAATATAAATAAAAAAGGTTACCATCAATGTAGAATGTATTGTGATGATAAAAGCAGTTTAAGACCTTACATTCATAAAGTTGTAGCTTTAGCTTTTATAAAAAATATACACAATTTAGACCAAGTGGATCACTTGGATATGAACAAAGAAAATAATTGTGTAAAAAATTTAGAATGGGTGAATAATTTAGAAAACATGAAAAGAAGAAATAAAAAATTAGGAAGTGTAAATTCGAAACTTACCCCAGAAGATGTAATATTTATTAGAAAAAATTACAGAAAATGGAGAGAGGGTAGAATTTGGAAATCTAACGCAATAGAATTTTCTAAACGGTTTAACGTTAGTGCTAAAGTTATTACCAACTGTGCTAATGGTTTATCCTATAAAGATATTACGGAGTGAAACTAACGACTTCACTTGAATAATTAAAAGAAAGATATGATGGCCTTCAGTATAGCATGTAAACAATGTTTAGAAACTCCCAACTCAATAGTTTATTATGTATTCCCTACCATGAAACAAGGTAAAATGATGATACTAGATGGTTACACCAATGACAAGAAACCTATCATCACAACTGTTGTACATGATAATGTTTTGATTAAACCAGAAAAAAGTGGAAAATTATATCACCATGATAATACAATAAAATTTAAAAATGGATCTATAATATATTTTGTAGGTGCACAAGACGCAAATAGTAAGGTTGGAGGAAACTTAGACCTTTTAGTTATTTCAGAAGCTGGACTTATTAAAAATCCAGACATATTAACTTATCTAATACCTTCTGTAATCAACGTAGGTGGTAGAATAATTCTAGTATCTACCCCAAGATTTGGAAGCTTATTTAATGATATGCTGGACCAGTTAAATGGAATGTGGCATAAAGATGTGTTGAAAGCAAATGAAGCTTTTGACGATGAAGGAAACAGGATTCACCCAGATGAAAAGTTGGAGATCGCAAAAACTCTAATGAGTAAATCTAAATTTATGCAAGAATATTTCTGTGATACAGAGGTTGCGAATGAGGAAAGTATCTACTCCGAATCTCTGGAAAATAGAAAAAGTGTAAAAGAGTTAAACCCTTTACCGTATAGAACAACTGTTGCACTTGACTTAGGAATTAATGACAGTACAGCTTTAACCTTCTATTATGGCAACACTATGGTACATCACTATCACAATGTAGATAAGCCTACCCAGCATTACATAGAGTACATTCAAAAGTATATGGCTGATAATAGGAGGGATTTATCACAAATTGAGATTGTACTACCTCACGATAGTAGGAACAGGCAAGACGCAGTTACACACCTTATAAGTAGGCAACAAGCGTATTTAAATGTGTTTGGCGGAGGGAGAGTATTCGTTGTAGGTGCTCAAGATGTTAATAAAACAATTGAGATTGCAAAATGGTGTATAGAACAAGGAAAGGTACAGTTCTTGGAGAATGAAAGTGTTACAGGGTGTATTAAGTTGATGAAAAAGTATGAGTGGAGAATTGACAAGACAACAGGGGAGAATCTAAGAACTCCTGTCCATGGGAGAGGTTTATCAGCTTCAAACACTTGTGATAGTTTCGAGTACTTTTGCGTGAGATCATATAAGGAAGAGTATGACAGAAACCAAATGTTGCTACTTGGAAAAATGGGAACTCACAACACCATGAACAGTTATGGAAGTTATAATGCTTTAGGAGGATAATATGAAATATGAATTAACAAATAATTTCACAGAGATTACAGACACTAAACCCTTTACTATCCAATGTAAAGGCGGGTTAGGAGTTGAAATTTGTACAGGAGATACACCAGTTAAAGGGGAAGGAATAACCCTTAACCTTGGAGAGAGGGAGTATTGTGATAGTGCAGTTAAGGTATGGGCAAGAGCTTTAGGAACAGCTACCGAGAAGGCAACAATAACAGTTGTGGGTTTCTAGTTCCCTCCTATTTCAAGAAGAAGAGATTAGGAGGGATATGGGCTGGAGATAAACCTTTGGACTCGATAAGTTTATGTTTTTATGGGGATTCTACGGGAATTAGAATGTGGAACAATCCTAACGACCCTATGCCGATTAAAATAGCAAATGGTAAAACTTTAGAACAGTGCGTGTATTATAGAGGTGGAGGAATAACTGTTTATACAGATAACAGTGTAACAGTTAAAAGTTATCCAGGTTTTTACGACTACTACCTAGCAAACGAAAGAAAAATGTCAGAAGTTATGATGTTGCCGGTTGAAGGAGAAGAAATTGTAAAAGATGAAGAATATTACGAAAAATTAATAAATGGGTTAGCGATAGATTACAACAAACAAGTTGAGAACGCGCCTAACATTTATAGAAGCACTATGGTATTACAAGATGTAAATACTCCTGCTCCGATTGATTTCGCTTGTACAGTGTTTGCAGATGGGCAAATATGGATAGGAGAGGGATATAGTGTAGGCGCTGTTGATAGACCGCCTTGTCCTGTGAATGTACCGAGTGGTAAACTTGCTTTTGTTACTCCTGCGACTAGTGATACGCATAGTTTTGTGATTAAGGGGGTTACAAATAATAACAGTCCCGGGTTAATATCTAAACACCACTCAGATTCCAGTTATTGGAAGATAGAAATTAAAAAGATTCATAAAAAAGACATACTTGTTTCATCGTCTTATATAAATGAAAATGTAATTAGATTAGCAGGAAGTACAAACTCAAATACGTTATTTATAACATTTGGGAATAGGCAGTTTTTAATCGACTCCTTCTCCCAACACCTAATCTACAAAGCTAACCTTACAGAAACAGAGTTGAAAGCTGAACTTGCTAAAGATATAAAATTAAGATAACATGGAAGGAGGTGAGATATGAAACAACTTACCCCAGATGAAATTAAAAAAATAGAAGATGAAATATGGAGAGAGGATTTTATATCCCCCTCCAATAAATTTTACTTTATAAATCATAGAAAAGGTTATTCCGAGGAAGCTTACCTACTCAACAACTATTACATAAATTTCACCAAGAGTAATGACATTTGGTGGATGGGATTGATAAACTTGAAACCTAATGAAAAAAGTGACTTAAAAGGATTGTTAAATGCCTTCAAAGGGTTTATAATAAAGTATAAGTTTGTTGGGATATGGAGACATAAAGACAACTTAAAACTTAAACCTCTTCACGAGAGAGCCTGTAGAATGTTTAATGGGTTTAAAGGTGTGGATGGGGAATATGTTTATATGGTTTTTAAAAAAGAATAATTGATTGACTCTTTAATCGGTAAATGTTAAAATATCGGTAAAGGAGTGTGATAGTATGTGGGTAAAGAAAAATGAAACACCTATAAGAAGAGGTTACAGAGTTTATTACTTATGTGAGTGTGATTGTGGAAGTGGTGTAGTTAAAGAAGTTAGAGAAGATGGCATAGAAGGTAGGGGGTGTGGTTGTAAAAGAAAAGAAAAAGTTGCAAAACATAATCTTTCTAACCATAAACTTTACAAAGTGTACGGCCATATGAAAAGCAGATGTTATAACAAGAAGGATAAGCTTTACTACAGATATGGTGGTAGAGGTATAAAGGTGTGTGATGTTTGGTTAGAAGACATAAGTGTATTTTACGAATGGTGTCTTGCTAACGGCTGGGAAGATGGGTTGCAAATAGATAGAATAAACAACGATGGAAATTACGAACCCAATAACGTAAGGTTTGTAACTCAAACAGAAAATGTAAGAAATAGAAGTAATACATTAAAAATAGAGATAGAAGGATCAGTTAGAGCTTTTGCAGATTGGTGCGATTTGTTTGGTGTTGACTATAAAAAGGCTAAAAATAGATTCAATCAAGGTATGAAGGGTAAGGAAATTTTCTTTAAAAAGAAAGTGATTATAGAATGGGAACCGATTTAAATGGAGGTGAAGAAATGGGAGGATTCGTTGGAGACGTACTAGGTAGTATATCAGGTGGTATCATTGGGGAGAGTCCCCAGGAGAAAGCTGAGAAAGAAGCTAGAAAAAGACAACAGGAAGCTGAGAGAGCCAAAAGAGAAGTTGACTTGAAAGCTGAAAGAGAGAAAGAATTGTTAAAGCAACAGGAAAAGGATATCGCAGAAGCTGGAATGGCAACACAACCAGACACACCAAAGGCTAAACCTACTACTACAGTTGATTTTAGCCAATCAATTAAGGCTGGTGCTGAGGATGAAGATGAACTATTAAAAATGTTTAGGGGAGCTGGTAAGTAATGGAAAATTTAAAAGTTCCCAGTAAAGAAAAATTAAAGTATCTAATGGATGTAGCTTCTAAGTATAAGGAAGATGTAAAGAGTGAATTAAACACTTGCTTCGAACTAGCTGACGTTTATTTCAAGATAGAGGATTCACCTTCTGAAAGGAAGAATAAACCAGCAAGAGAGATAGATTTCTCCATTATAACAAGTAGGAAATTTTTAGCAAACTTCACTATGGCCAATGTATTTAATAGAAATAATTCATGGGCTAAAATGCAGATTAATAAAAATACCTACCTCAAAGCTACTAA
>NZ_JBOGCC010000220.1:0-6889 GCF_051656525.1 Clostridium sp.
AATATTTACTATACCTAATCCACTTTGTCCTGTTGTTAAAAGACCAATAGTTTCATAAGAAAATGTCGAAAAGGTTGTAAGTCCACCCATCATTCCTGTTGTTATGAATAACCTAGTATTTGCTGAAATTAATGCAGTATCCAAACTTAACTGCATTACAAATCCTATAATTAGTGCACCTAAAATATTTGCAATCAATGTTCCAAAGGGAAATGATGTTCCAATTCCTTTAGCACCTAAAGAAATTACATATCTTAATGATGCACCAATAAATCCGCCACACCCAACTAAAATTACTAAAAAAATTTTCTGCATTTACATCACCTCAACCATAGTTTGCACCATTAGAAAAAAAATAATACCCCCCAACTCTCAAAAAATATTTTCTCATCTGCTCACACATATGTCGTAAATACTTTATTTGTGTTTCACTTTGTAACTCCTTTAGTATTATCAATGTCAATTGATCTAGTCAATTTTTTATCATAAAAACACAATATGCACTTCTTTTTAAAATCCAATTCTTACTTCTTACTTTTAAACTACAAAAAAAAGAAGGCTTACAAAGAACTACAAAAAGTTCCTTATAAACCCTCTTTTCAAAAATAAGTTTATATAATTTATTAACAAGTTCGAATAACTCAATCTAAGATTTAAACTTCAAAAAAAACTTAAATCATACATTCATATTCTAACTTAAAATGATAATACAGTTACATTGTCTGTTATTGCAATTTTTCCTGTTTTCATCATAGGTGACACTACTTCTACAAGCTTGTCTAATTTTTCTTTATCAAGTACTAATACTTCTATAAGAATTGGTAATTCTCTAGCCATTACTTCTAATAAATCTAAATGTATTTCTTTGCTAGATCCAAATCCTTCTATTCCTCTCATAACTGTTGCACCTGATAAGCCTGCTTTTTCTAACTTTTCAATAATCGCTTTATATAATGGTTCATGTCCAAATTTATCGCTACCTTCTATAAAGATTTTAACTAATTTAGCTGTTTGAATACTAGTCATATTACCATCCTCCTAAAATTATCTATACTAATAGTCTTGCAATTGCCATACCAATTACAACACCTATTAAACTAAGTCCCACATTCACACCAATATTAAGTGCTCCAACACCAATCTCTCCACTGCTTAAAAGACCTATAGTCTCATAAGAGAATGTTGAAAATGTTGTAAGTCCACCCATCATTCCTGTTGTTAAAAATAATCTCATATTAGGAGAGATCATCGCTGACTCTAAACTTAATTTCATAACGAATCCTATTATGATTGCTCCTAAGATATTTGCTATTAATGTTCCATATGGAAAATGTGTTCCTAAAGCCCTTGTTGCACCTAAAGAAATAATATATCTTAGACCTGCACCAATGAACCCTCCACATCCTACTAAAAGAACTAACTGAATTTTTTGCATTTTTTTCACCTCTATGTATTTTTTTCCATTAAAAAAAAGCTAATATCCTACAAATTATATATGTAATCTGTAGGAGTCATTAGCTTTTAAAGCGGTTAAAGGTTAACTCCATAACCTATTTTTCTTTTGTTTATTATAACTTATCTTTAATTGATAACTTATTTTTCTTTTGTACTAATTACATTATAGATAAATTCATTACTTTTCTCAATAAACATTCTGTTAACTATATATTAATTTAAAAATATTAATCATTATATTTTGATCTTTCAATATCACTTAGCTTTTCTTTTAATGCATCCTCTTCATCTAGTATCTTAAGCTTTGCATCGCTTATTTTATCATTATTTTTATTTATCTCATTAATTGCGTCTATCACAGTTCCATCTTCCATAGGAATTTGATTTTGGTACTCATCTAAAAATGCTGCTCCTATTTTTTCATGAACCTTTCTTATGTTTACACGTGCCTCTTCTATCTCTTTATTTAAAGATGAAATTTTTAATTTCGTATCTGCTTTAGCTGTTAATGATTTAGATGTTGATGTAACATTCTTGCTTGCATCCTCTGCAAAATCCTTCATTTTATCTAAAAACCCCATATTATTTCCTCCAATATATCTTCTATTTTGTATATATTTATATTATATCATTATTTTCTCTAAAAAAATAAGCTTAGTAGAAAATTTTCTACTAAGCTTATTATCTTATATTATCCTAATCAATTTTATGATAAGAATAATTCCATATCATCTTCAACAGTTCCTATTCCTGCAATTCCAAAGTTTTCAACTAAAACTTTAGCTACATTTGGTGAAAGGAATGCTGGAAGTGTTGGTCCTAAGTGAATATTTTTAACTCCTAAGTATAATAATGATAATAAAACTATTACAGCTTTTTGCTCATACCACGCTATATTATATGCTATTGGTAATTCATTAACATCATCTAATCCAAATACTTCTTGTAATTTTAATGCTATTACAACTAATGAATAAGAATCATTACACTGACCTGCATCTAATACTCTTGGAATTCCACCAATATCACCAAGATCTAATTTATTATATTTAAACTTAGCACATCCTGCTGTTAATATAACTGTATCTTTTGGTAATTTCTCTGCAAACTCTGTGTAGTAATTTCTTGATTTAGCTCTTCCATCACAACCAGCCATTACAAAGAATTTTTTTATTGCTCCAGTTTTAACTGCATCTACAACTTTATCAGCTAATGCTAAAACTTGGTTATGAGCAAATCCACCAACAATTTCACCTTTTTCTATTTCAGTTGGCGCTTCACATTTTTTAGCTAACTCAATAATTTCTGAGAAATCTTTAGTTCCATCTTCATTTGTTTCAATATGAGTACATCCTTCATATCCAACTGCACCAGTAGTAAAAATTCTATCTCTATAAGCATCTTTTACAGGTGTAATACAGTTTGTAGTCATTAATATTGGTCCATTAAATGTAGCAAATTCTTTATCTTGTAACCACCAAGCATTTCCGTAGTTACCAGCAAAGTTTTCATACTTTTTAAATGCTGGGTAATATTGTCCTGCAAGCATTTCACCATGAGTATAAACATCTACTCCTGTACCTTGAGTTTGTTCAAGTAACATTTCTAAATCTCTTAAATCATGTCCTGAGATTAATATTCCTGGGTTTGTTCTAACTCCAATATCAACTTTAGTTATTTCTGGATGTCCATAACTTTCAGTATTAGCTTTATCTAATAAAGCCATTCCATCAACACCATACTTACCTGTTTCTAAAGCTAATGCAGTTAACTCATCTGCACTTAATCTATCATCTAAACTCTTAACTAAAGCTTCAGCCATAAATGCATGTATGTTATCATCATCAAATCCTAAGTTCATAGCATGTTTCATGTATGCTGACATACCTTTTAATCCATAAACTACAAGCTCTCTTAGACTTCTTATATCTTCATTTTCAGTCGATAAAACTCCAACTTCTGCAGCTTTATTTAAGAATTCTTCTGAAGTAGCTCCAATCCAAGTTGCACATCCTCTTAAATCTTCACCAATTGGATTTCCACCTTTAGCACTAACCTCTTCTTTTAACTCTTCTCTTAAAGATAAAGTTTCCTTAACTCTAGCTTCAATTGCTTTAAAATCAAAGTTTGCATTAGTTATTGTTATAAATAAATTTTCAGTTATGTACTTATCAACAATCTTACTAGTTACACCAACTTTTCTTCCTTCAACTGCTACAGTAGCTAGTCCTTTAGTTACAAATATTAATAAATCTTGTATTTTAGCAACATCTTCAGTTTTACCACATACACCTCTTACTGTACACCCTTTACATCCTGCTGTTTCTTGACATTGAAAACAAAACATACTCATCTTTTATTCCTCCACTTTACTTACTTATTTTTCTTTCATTTATCTATGTTTCTAGTATATTACCTATTTAATTTAATTTCTGTAACTTATGTTACGTTTATTTACTCTTCTTACTTCTAAGTAAATCACAATTTTCCGAATATTTAAACAATAATATATTAAACAATATATTAACACATATTAGTATTTCTCATATTTAGTATAAATATAGTGTAATATACTTATTAAAAGGAGATGATTATTTTGAAAATTGCAGAAAATATTTATATGTTAAACATAAGTGCTACATTAGGTGATAGAACTATGCTTCTACATCCTGTTGTAATAAAAACAGATAGTACTAACATTCTAATTGATACAGGTTTTCCAAACCAACTTTCTATGTTTGAAGATGCTTTAAAAGAAATAGATCTAACTATAGATAATTTAGATATTATTCTTTTAACACATCATGATATAGACCATGTTGGAAATGCAAAAGCTATAATTAAAAAATCTAAAAATAAAAATTTAAAAATATTAGCAAGTAAAGATGAAGTTCCATTTATCGATGGTACTAAAACACCTCATAAACTTGCAAAGCTTGAAGCTAATCTTAAACATTTAGATAAAGATATGATGGAAAGATATCACATGTTTAAAAAAGGATTTGCTCATACTAAAGTAAGAGTTGATTCTATCCTTACGGATAAAGAAGTACTTCCTTATGCAGGTGGTATAGAAGTTGTTGAAACTCCGGGGCATACTATAGGCCATACATGTTTCTACTTTAAAGAAAGTAAACTTTTAATTGCTGGAGATCTGTTCTTTATAGAAGATGAAAATTTAGCACTTGGTAATGAAACTATGAATTTTGATAACAGTCTTATAAAAACTTCATTAGAAAAATTATCTACATATGATATTGAAATGATAGTTTGTTATCATGGTGGTTTATATACTCATGATGTAAATGAGTCAATACACAAGCTTTTTAAAAGCAGATAATTCTTTTATCCTACTAATAAATTAAATAATTTATTAGTAGGTTTTTTTCATAAAAATAGACTTAGTAAAAATCACTTTTACTAAGCCCATTTTCTTAAGCATATTTATTATTAAAAAAACCTTTATCTTTATTTTATAATCTTATAGAAAATATATTTTTATTTTGCTGCGTACATATCTTTTTCTACACCTATAAATACTTGTGCAATTTCTCCATAAGCTTTTCCCCAAGCTTCAATAACTTCATCAGTAGCTCCATCACCTAAAACAGTTTTTATAGCTCTTAATAAACATTCTCCAACTATTGGATAATGCTCTGCTTTAACTTTTGCATCTACATGAACATGTCCAATTTTTTCAACTGCTGGTGCTAGAACTGATAAATCATCAATATTTTGAGCTGCTGCTAAAATGGTCATAGCTAATGCTTTTGGTTGAGCTCCTGATTTTTGTTTTCCCATATCAAACATTTGTTTTACTTGTGGATATCTCTCAAACATATCATTATAAAACTCTGTTGTAATTTCAACTCCATGTTCTTTTAAAACTGGTACTGTACTTTTTACTATTTCTCTTGTCTTTTGATCTAACATAATAACATCTCCTAATTTATCTATATAATATTTATTTTCTTCTAATATTCATTTTCTATATTTAATATACTACATATTTTTTAAATGTGCAAGTTAAATGCACTTTTAAATTTATCCATACTTTTTTAATATTTTTCATTTATAATAGAACTATATAAAAAAATCACATAAAATATTAACCATAAATTTTAAAACCTTATATAAAATATAAAAATCGTACATAAAGGAGTCAGTTGTTTTTTAAGGCTTTAACAACTAAAAAAATATTATGCAATTATCAAAATTTAGTGATTACTCATTTAGAGCTTTAATGTATTTAGCTCTAAGTAGAAACAGAATTTGTAATATCGAAGAAATGGCTAAAGATCTAGATATATCTGAACATCATTTAAAGAAAATAATAAACAGGCTTGCTAAAACTGATTTTGTTACTTCTATAAAAGGACGTAATGGTGGAATCAGGTTAGGACTACCTCCTGAAAAAATTAATCTTGGTGACGTTTTAGATATTACAGAAGATAATACAAATATAGTAGAGTGTTTTAAGGATGATAATTCCTGCCCCTATTTTTGCAACAACTGTAAATTAAAATCTATAGTTAATACTGCTCGAATTAATTTTTTTAATGAATTTAAAAAATATACTTTAGCTGATGCACTTTAAAGATTTATAAAAACAAAGATTAAGTAAGTACAGTAGAAATTTTTACTGTACTTACTTAATCTTATTTATATAATCTTCAATTTTACCTATCTTAGCTCTCTATTATAAATAATTAATCAAGCTTGATATTATTAGTAATACTGCTATTATAATAATTCCATATAATAAATATCTGTTTTCACTATCTAATTTTCTTAAAACTAATTCTCTAAGACTTCCGCTACCTGAAACTCCATAAACCTCTGGCTCTTTCAATAAATCTTTTAAATTAGATAACTTTAAAATAGCTTCACCGTTAATTTCTACATCTAAATTGCTTCCTTTTTTATGATACCATTTTAAAATTTCCTTTATCTTTTTTATTTCATTTTCAGACAGTCCCATTTTTTCTAAATTATTTACTTCTTCTTCAGTTAAATATCTACTCATTATAGCACTCCCTTTCTAATAATTCATCAATAACTAAAAAAAACATTGTCTGTATATAGGTAAATTCAAATACTAAAACGATTCCAAAAGTAATAAATATTAATAATATTACTGGTAATAATGTTTCTATTAAACCTATAAATTCATTTATATTTTTTATAGCTAATCTTACACCAATTGCAATTCCATCTAAAATGCTACACTTTTTAACATCTGTAACGTAAATTACTGCTGCACCAAATATCATTATTAATATACTTACACCGATACATATAGCCTTACTTAAAATACTTCCTTTAAATAAGTCATTTCCTATTATATACCCTATAAGTTGAGTAATAAATGTTATGATTAATGCCTTCTTAGTAATAGGTAAATTAATCTCTATCTTTCCTCTTTTTATCATTC
>NZ_JBOGCC010000221.1:0-24047 GCF_051656525.1 Clostridium sp.
TTTGTAACATTGCTTTAAAAACAATATTATCTTTATTAGAAAATTTTTCCTCAAAACCTTCAAATATTAATCCACTTTTTATTTCTTCAAATTCATATTCATTATACAGATTTAAAGAAATTCCTAAACAATCAAATCCCGGTCCCATATTAGCTGATGTTGCTGGTACTCTAACCCTTATCATTATTCCACCCCTAAATATTTCTTAAGCCCTTTTTTCATGTTCTTAAATTCAGAAATTGTATTATGAAGTACATCCATCTTTTCTAACTTTTTTAAATTCTCTGGAATTTCATTTTTACTTTCCTCAAACAAAGCTTTTAATACTTCAAAATCATCCATAAATTCAACATCAATTCCTAATGAATTACATATACTTCTCGGAAACTTAAACGGACTAGCTGTTGAAACAATTAGAGTTTTTCTATTATCCAAAGTCTCCTCTACATATTTTTTATGAACTACATATGCAACTCCTGTATGTGTATCCATTAAATATCCTTCTTTTACATAAACTTCTTTTATTTCCTTATAAACTTCCTCTGTAGTTGAATATCCTGCAAAAAACTCTTTTAGTCCTTTTTGCATTTCTTCACTTATCATATATACACCATTTTCGCTTAAATTATCCATAAGTCTTTTTATTTCTTTTGAGTTTCTTCCACTTACTTCGTATAAAAGTCTTTCTAAGTTAGATGAAAGTAGAATGTCCATAGATGGTGATTCTGTTAAAATAAGCTTTCTTCTTCTATCATAAACACCTGTCTTAAAGAAATCTGTTAAAACATTATTTTCATTAGATGCACAAATAAACTTATTTATAGGAAGCCCCATTTTTTTAGCATAATATGCAGCTAATATATTCCCAAAGTTTCCTGTAGGAACTGAAACATTTATTTCCTCTCCCTCTTTTATCTCATTACTTTCAACAAGCTTCATATATCCGTAAAAGTAATAGACCACTTGTGGAATAAGTCTTCCTATATTTATTGAATTTGCTGAAGATAATCTATATCCTTCTTTTAAAAGGTCTTCTCTAAAATCCTTATCCGCAAAAATTTCTTTAACTCCAGTTTGTGCATTATCAAAATTTCCTTTAATTGCAATAACATGTACATTTTTTCCTTCTTGACTAACCATTTGTTTTCTTTGAATTTCACTTACACCATCTTTAGGATAATATACAACAACTTTAAATCCTTCAACATCTTTAAATCCTTCTAAAGCTGCTTTTCCTGTATCTCCTGATGTGGCAGTTAAAATAACTATTTCATCATTTATCCCTAAATTTTTCTTTGCTCTTTTCATAATTTGAGGTAAAAATAATAAAGCTGCATCTTTAAATGCACAAGTTGGTCCATGATATAACTCTAAAAAACCATCTTTTACTCTTACATCAAACCTTCCTGTATATGCTTCTTTAACTGCTCCCTTTAGCTCTTTTAATTTTATATCAGTAAAAAATTTTCCTATTATAAAATAAGCTAAATCCTCATAACTAGCCCCTTTTTTACTTATTGCTTCTTCATAAATATTTGGAAAGCTATCTGGAACAAAAAGTCCCCCATCTAATGCAAGTCCTTTGATTATTGCATTAGAACTTTTTATTCCACGCTCTCCGCCTCTTGTACTTTTAAAATTCATATAGGCACCCCCAATCATAAATATTTATCTCCTAAGATAAATTTACCATTTATGTTTTATATACCCATATTATCATTCATATTTTTTTTATTCAAATGTCCTTAATATATATACATATATTCTTCATTTGTCTTTTTAATACTAGTTTTATAATAAACTCATTACTAAAGCACCTTTTATTGATACATTGTTTTCTCTTGCAAATTCCTTTGCATCTTCAAGCTTAACTTTTATCACTTCTATTTCTTCATTCTCTTCAATATTTGATATATCTATTTCACCTTCAACAATCATTTTTATAATTCCTGTAGTTTCATCAGACATTCCAACTGAAGTATAGCTTGGCTTAACTAGAACCTCATAACTTACACAGGTTAATCCCGTTTCTTCAAACAATTCTCTCTTTCCAGCTTCTATCATATCTTCTCCTGAATCTATTATTCCTGCTGGAAGTTCATATAAAAAGTCATCTATTGCAGGTCTATATTGTTTTAATAAAACAATTTCCCCTTCCTTTGTAATTGGAATTATCATAACTCCATCAGCTTTTACTTCATTTTTATTTAAACAAGCTAAATCTTTTTCTTCTCTTCTACTAGCTACAAAATACTCTTTTATATTTTTATTTTTATTTCTTAAAGTTAACTTATACATATTTAAGTATTTATTATTTGTTTGTTTTTCAATATTTAGTAATTTCATCCTTATCATCCTCACTTTTATCTTTATTCCATAATCAATTATATCTAAACTTTTACTTTCTATCACATAATTTTTTTAAAAAATCCCTCTTTTTTACTTATAGATATATTTTTAACAATCTTTTTCTTGTAACTCTTAAAGTTCTATTGTAAAATAACTCTGTCGGTATTCTATCTAGAAACTGAACGCAAATTACAAAATATTATTGTATTTGCCGAATTATATCCTTATACAAGGAATAAGAACGGAGGAATTTTTAAAAATGAAAAAATCTAAACAACACCTGAATAGTCGTCAACTTGTTATGGTTGGTATGCTATCTGGTATTACTATTTTTATGGGACTTACGGGACTTGGATTTATCCCTGTACCACCAGTTAAGGCAACTATTATGGGTGTTCCTGTTATAATTGGAGCTCTTGTCGAAGGTCCTTTAGTTGGTGCTTTAGTTGGACTAGTATTTGGTTTATTTTCTATTTACCAAGCACTTGCAGCACCTGTAATTACATCTTTTATGTTTTTAAATCCTATAATAGCAATTGTACCTAGAATTTTAATTGCTATTGTTGCTTACTATGTTTATAAAGGACTAAAAAACAAATTTAAAAAAGATGGTCTACCTATAGCAATTTCTGCTATTTTAGCATCACTTACAAATACAGTTGGAGTTTTAGGATTAACATATCTTCTATGTTTACACACTTACTCACAAACTTTAGGTATTCCTGTAACAGGAGTTAAGTTCGCGTTACTTGGAGTTGGTGTTTCAAATGGTATTCCAGAAGCAATAGTATGTACACTTATAACTATTCCTGTTGTTTTAACAATGAATAAAATTAAAAAGAGGAAATAATTTAGTGCTTTTGCATAATTAAATTAATAAGGGGCTGTTTTATCAGTTCCTTATTCTATATATGGAGGTAAAATTATGAGAGAAATTAAATTTATTGATATTAATGGTATTAAACTTGGTCATGCTGAAAATAAGGAAGGGTTTACTGGCTGTTCTGTTGTTCTTTGTGAAGAAGGTGCAACTGGTGGTGTTGACGTTCGTGGTGGCGCTCCTGGTACCCGTGAAACTGATCTTTTAAATCCATCAGAACTTGTGGACAAGGTTCATGGAATTATTTTAGCTGGTGGAAGTGCCTTTGGATTAGATGCTTCTAGTGGTGTTATGAAATACCTTGAAGAAAAAGATGTTGGATTTGATGTTAGCGTAGCTAAAGTTCCAATAGTATGCTCTGCTGTTCTTTTTGATTTAGCTTTTGGTAATCCTAAAATAAGACCTGATAAAGCACTTGGATACGAAGCTTGTATTAATTCCGAATCTTATAATGAAGATATTAATGGTAATATAGGTGCAGGATATGGTGCTACTGTAGGTAAACTTTTAGGGCCTGAATTTTGTATGAAAGGTGGACTTGGAACATATGCTATAGAGCTTCCAAATGGTCTTCAAGTTGGTGCAATTGTTGCAGTTAATTGTTTAGGTGATGTAGTAGATCCCACTAATAATATGAGTATTATAGCTGGAGCTTATAATAAAGAAACTAAAGAGTTTTTAAATAGTGAATCTATTCTTTTAAATTCCACAACTAATCCTAAAGATCCATTCAAAGGAAATACAACTATAGGAATTATAGTTACAAATGCTAAATTTAATAAATCACAAGCTAAAAAGGTTTCTTCTATGGCTCATAATGGATTTGCAAGAACTATGAAGCCTGCTCATACTATGTTTGATGGAGACACAATTTTTACTATGGCAACTAACAAAATAGCTGCTGATGTATCAACAGTTGGAATGTTAGCTAGTAATGTTATGGAAAAAGCAGTTTTAAATGCTGTAAAAAAAGCTTCTATATTAAATAATGTTCCTTCTTTAAATGAAATCTAAATTTTAAGAGATGCAATTTGTATCTCTTTTTTTATTTTCTAGATAATTTGTTAATTTATGGTATAATATTGGTATTTATTGTATTTAGGAGGTATTGTCTTGAAAAATTTCAAATTAGATAAATCAAAGTTACTTTTATATACTTATGTAATTTTCTTATGCTTTTTTCTTTTTAATATAAAGAGTGTTTTAAGCTTTTTTTCTGGTAGCTTACAAATATTAAGTCCTTTTATTTTAGCCTTTGGTATTGCATTTATTTTAAATATACCAATGACTTTAATTGAAAATAATCTTTCATCTTCTAGGACTCTTGATTCAAATCTTCATATTAAAAGGACTATCTCTATTATCTTAACTTTAGCCCTAATAGTTTTGATTTTTTCTGCTCTCTTGTTTTTTATAATTCCTGAACTTATAAATAGTGTAAAATCTTTAAGTTTAAATATTCCTAGTTATCTTCAAAGTTTTGAAGAATTTCTTCAAGGGGTACTTGGTGACACATCTACTTTTGATGCTATTTGGAAAGAAGTTTTAAATACTTGGAAGGAATTACTTTCTTTTGCTAGTAAATTTTTTGGATTTGCTTTTAGTCATGTTATAGATTTTACTATTAACTTTACTTCTAGCCTTATTAATTTTATTTTAGCAATAGTTTTTTCTATTTACATGCTTTCTAATAAAGAAACTTTACTTAGACACATAGATAAAATTATAACTGCTTATACTTCTTCTAAAATAAAAGAAAAAATTTATTATTTGGGGAGAATATCTAATGAGATTTTTTCAAAATTTATTGCAGGTCAATGTTTAGAAGCAGTTATTATAGGTATTCTTTGTCTTGTTGGTATGCTTATTTTAAGAATTCCCTATGCACTTCTTATTAGTACTATAGTTGGATTCACTAGTATAGTTCCTATATTTGGTGCATTTATTGGTACTATTCCTTCATTCTTTCTAATCCTTATTATTAGTCCTATGAAGGCACTTATATTTTTAATTTTTATAATAGTACTTCAACAAATTGAAGGTGATTTTATTTATCCTAAAATTGTCGGTTCATCTGTTGGCCTTTCTCCAATTTGGGTAATGCTTGCTATGCTTATCGGTGGTAGTGCCTTTGGATTTTTAGGACTTTTAATTGGAATTCCAACTTTTGCAGTTTTTTATAATCTTTTTATTGAAAGTACAAATAAAAGACTTATTAAAAAGAAACAACAATTTCCTAAAATTTAATCATTTTTATTATCTTTTTAAAATATTTAACTATATTTCCTTAGAAATTTCATATTAAAAAGGCAATACTTTCTTGCTTTTTTCTTTTTTATTCATTTTCAGCTCTTTTTGTGTATAATTAATTAATTTTTCACAATTTGTTAATTCACATTTTGTTTTAATATGTTACAATTTATAAAAAGATTATATATGAGGAGGAGTTTTATGTCACACAGCAATCATAAGAATAAACTTACTTTAATTTCACTTATTTTAATGATATTTACTTCGGTTTTTGGATTTACTAATATAGCAAGAGCCTTCTTACTTATGGGATACTCTGCTATACCATTTTATATAATTTCTGCCATTACATTCTTTATACCATATGCATTTATGCTTTCAGAGTTTGGTGCTGCATTTAGAAAAGAACGTGGTGGAATTTATTCATGGATGGATAAATCAGTAGGTCCTAAGTATGCCTTTATAGTTACATTTATGTGGTATACTTCTTACCTAATTTGGATGGTATCAACATCATCATCGATTTGGGTTCCATTATCAAACCTATTCTTTGGACAAGATACTACATCAACTTGGTCATTCCTTGGACTTGGTCCTGCTAAAACTATGGCACTTTTAGGAATCTTCCTAATTATTATAATCACTTTTGCAGCTTCTAAAGGCTTAGATAGTATTAAAAAGATAACATCAATTGGTGGGACTTTTGTTGCTTTAGCTAATATCGTTCTTTTAGTTGGGGCTTTTATAGTACTAATTGCAAATGGATTTAAAGTAGCTGAACCTATTACTACAAGTGCATTTTTCTCATCTCCTAATCCGTCTTATCAAAGTCCTATTGGACTTTTAGGATTTATGGTTTTTGCAGTATTTGCATATGGTGGTCTTGAATCGATTGGAGGATTAGTTGACCAAACTGAAAATCCTGAAAAGACTTTCCCAAGAGGGATAAAAATAGGTGCTATTATTATTGCTATTGGATATTCACTTGGAATATTATGTGTAGGATTCTTTACAAACTGGAGTGGCGTTCTAAGTAGATCTACAGTTAATATGGCCAACGCTGGTTATATTGTAATGGGGAATTTAGGATACTCAGTTGGAACTGCTCTTCATTTAAGCGTCCATACATCTGTAACTATTGGACTTTGGTTCTCAAGATTTATAGGACTTTCAATGTTCCTTGCATTAATTGGTGCATTCTTCACATTAACTTATTCACCAATTAAACAACTTATTGAAGGTACTCCAAAAGAGTTATGGCCAGCTAAACTTATAAAGCTTGATGAGAAAACTGGTATGCCTAAAAATGCAATGTGGATTCAATGCTTAATTGTTATAATTGTTATCGCTATTGCTTCATTTGGAGGAGATACTGCAACAACATTCTTAAATTACCTAATATTAATGAGTAATGTTGCTATGACAATTCCTTATGCATTTATAGCACTTGCATTTATCTGGTTTAAGAAAAATGATAAAATTGAAAAACCTTTTGTTATTTATAAATCAGTTAGAAGTTCAACTATTGCCGTTATAATTGTTGTAATTACAGTAGCCTTTGCAAACATCTTTACTATTATAAAACCGATTTTAGAAAGTAAAGATTATGTATCTACAGCCTTCCAAGTTGTAGGACCAATAGTATTTACGTTGATTGCAATACTTATTTATGGAAGATATGAAAGACGTCTTAAGCGTGGCGATTTTGATAAAAAATAAAAAAATTTAAAGCATTGACTAAAAACTTTAGTCAATGCTTTTTCTTTAATCATTACTAACAAATTTTCTTAGAAGATCTAGTATTTCTAAATATAGCCATATAAGAGTTACCATTAATCCAAATGCTCCATACCATTCCATATATTTAGGAGCTCCTTCTTTTACATTTTGTAAAAGAAAATCATAATCTTGAATTAAGCAAAGAGTTGCAATTACTATTACAACTAAGCTAAATCCAATACCTATTATTCCACTATCATATATAGGTAATCTTATTCCTACAAAACTTAAAAGTATTCCTAAAAAACTTGTTACTAAAACTGATATCAAACCTATCATTACAGCTTTTCTTGTTCTTTGTACTATATTAGGATTCTTCCCATAAATAGCTATTGTTATTATTACACATGTAAATGTTAATAATATTGCTGGTATTACTATACCTGGATATACTCTTTCAAATAATTTAGATATACTTCCTATCATCAATCCCTCAAGACCTGCATAAATAATCCCTGTAAATCTTGCTAACTTTTGATTAACTATTGTAAACATTGCAACACCAAAAGTTATAAGTGACACTATTATCATTACTGCTAGATTATATGGAATCCTAAACCAACTATATAAAAATCCTAAAACCACTACCACTAATAATATAAGTATTTTTCCTATTGTTCCTGATACAGTCATATGTTCTGCTATGGACTCTACTTCCTTAAAACCTTTTGTCATTGCTGGATTTGCTTTTCCAATTTTCATTTTTATCCCCTCTCATTTTCATTATTTTAAATTACTATCCAAATTCCCCATAGTTTATACTTATATTTAAATCTTACTTTATTTTTCTATTTTTTACCATATATTTTGTATAATAATTAAAATTTAAGACTCATTTAAACTTTACTTTAAATGAGTCTATTTTTCTTAAACTATTTATCTTTTAAAAACACATTTTAATAAGATTGGCGTGATTACTGTTGTAACTACTACTACTATTACTATTGGTGCTAAGAAGTTAGGATTCATAAGACCTACTGCAATTCCTTTGTTTGCAACAATTAATGCAACCTCTCCCCTTGATACCATTCCTGTACCTACTTGTAGAGATTCTTCTACTGTATATCCAAACACTTTTGCACCAATTCCACACCCTATTATCTTGGTTAAAATTGCTACTATAAGAAGAATTACTGTAAATAAAACTATATCTGCTGTCATACTTCCTATTTCAACTTTTATTCCAATACTTGCAAAAAATATTGGTGATAAAAGAATATATGATAACGTCTCAAACCTTGAGTTTATATATTTTGTTCTTTCTGTATTTGAAATTATAAGCCCTGCTATAAATGCACCTGTAATATCTGCAACTCCAAATAATTCTTCTGCAAAAAATGAAAGTAAAAGACAAAATACAAATGAAATTATAACAAATCTTCTCATATCCTTATTATATCTATTTATTATTTTATTAAATACAAGATAGAATATATATCCACTTATTAAAGCAAATATAAAGAATAATACTATTTTTAATAATACAAACATTACATTTACTGATGAATCTGAAAGTCCTGTTACAACAGTTAATGCTATAACACCTAAAATATCATCTATTAATGCAGCACCTAATATAGTATTTCCAGCCTTTGTACTTAGTTTTCCCATTTCTTTTAACGTCTCAACTGTAATACTAACTGATGTTGCTGTAAGTATTACTCCAATAAATATATTTTGTAAGATAGGACTTACATCACCCGTTTGAAGATCTCCTCTATTAAAAAGTGCTGCAATAAAGAATCCTGCAACTAAAGGTATTATAACTCCTAAAATAGCAACTACAACAGAAACTTTACCAGTTTTTTTAAGCTCTGTTATATCTGTTTCAAGTCCTGCTGTAAACATCAGAACTATTACTCCAAGTTCTGACATTTGTCCAATAAAATCAGTTTCATGTAATAAATTTAAGCAAGCTGGCCCAAGTACTATCCCTGCAAGTAATGCACCTACAACTTGTGGCATTTGAAACTTTTTAGTTATTAGTCCTAAGGCTTTTGTACTTAATAAAATCATAGCAATATCAAATAAAAACTCATACGATAACATCCATAAATCCCCCTCCATTTAAACCCTATGGATAATTATAGTTTTTTTACTATTTTTATTCAAATTATTTTTTTTTAATATTTAAGCTTATTTCTCTATTTATATGATAATTTATTCTTTTATTAAATATAAATGCTTTAAGTTTATTTTTTCTCTTATTTACTCTTATATATTTCTTTTTTCTAATTTGATTATTTATTTATTCACATAATTTTAATTTATTATCCATTTTTAATAAATTTTAGTTTCTGCTAATAAATCTTCTATTCCATAATCGCTAATATCAAAATTAATCCCTTCTGCTAGAAGAAGTCCTATAATTTCTTCTTTCTCTTCATCTAAAAGTTCCCCTCTTTGGATATTTTCTATAAGAATTTCTACATCGTAAATTTTCCCTTCTCCTTCTTCTGCACCAATTATATAGGATAAATCTTCTCTTGATTTCTCCTCAAACATATCATAAACGCTATATACCTCTTTATCTTTGCCCAAATTTATTCTACCTTCATGATACATATTAAGTGCAGCTTTTGCTCCTTCAAGTTCTAAAAATCCAATTGCTCTTCCATTTGGTAATACTAATAAATAATCCATTTTAACACCTCCATAAAATAAAGGATTATCTTAATATTTAAGACAATCCTTACTATTATTATTTATTTAATTTTACAAATTTATTCTTCAATTAATATCCACACTTCTTTTTTATATCCATTGCTAAACAAAAATATCTTACTGACTCTTTTATATTTCCAAGTTTATGATATAAACTGCCTAAATCAACATATCTTTCATAAAAATCTTTTTTAGTTCCAAATCTAGTTAATGCATCAAGAGCTAAATTAAAGTTCATTTCAGCTTCATTATACATTCCATCTTCTTCAAGCATTGTTCCTTTTAAATAGTATGCGTATTCAATTAAATTTATTTTGTTAGTCACTATTGCTACATTTAATGCACCATCTAAAAGTTTCTCTATATATTCTCTTTGATTAAACTGTTTTAATATTTTAAGTATCTTTAAAAACTCTTCTGCACATTCATCAGTATGTTCTATTGGCATAATTTCTATAATTTCATCTATTATTATTTGTGCCTCTTTTATGTTAAATGCTCTAAAATAACACTTCACATAGTTTATTTTCATATCAATTATTTTATATAATCTCTCTTGTGCATATTCTAATGCTTTGATTCTATTATCTTTTGAATATTGTTTCATTAATATATTTTTTATTGTTACTGTATGATAAAACTCACAAAGTAATTCATTATCACTACATCTTAATATTCTTTCTTCTATTTCATCTAGAATATCTTCCCCCTCATTGTAATTTCCAACTTTTAAATAACATTTTGCAAGTTCAATACATGATTTTGAATAAAAAATCTCTTCTGCTAATCCATTTTTATTCATACATTCCTTTATTCTATTAAAATAAATACCAGCCTCATTATATTCACCATTTAAAAATAAATATTCTCCTAAGTTAAATAAATATATTAATTGATTAAATCTATTTGTGCTCTTACTATATAAATCATAGTATTTCGGTATAATTTCAGAAATTTTATCCCAATCTCTTTTTTGCTTATATAGTTTAAATAACTTATCCAATAAATTCATTGCTTGATCAATGTGATTATATTCAATTGCATATTCTAAATTAAATTTAAATTCCTTTTCATAATTATATAAATTTCTATTTTCTTCTACTAACTTTATATTATCGTCAATTTGATCATATACATTTTTAGCTAAATACTCATAATCTACATTTAATTTTTCTGCAATATACTTTAATATTCCCTCATCTGCTTCAATCTTTCCATTCTCTATACAACTCATCTTTGATATAGAAATTTCCTTCCCACACATCTCTTTTAAAGTTATTCCATTATATACTCTTATACGTTTTATTTTCTCTCCAGTTGAAAGTATTTCCATGTCTATCCCCTATTCCCCTAATTTTTTAATATTCCAATCTCTCTAAATATGCTAACACCTTCATCTAAGTATTTTTTAGCCATATCTTCTTTTTTATAATCAATATAAAACTTACCTAATATTATTGAAATTTCTGCAAGCTTGTCCTGAATTTTATTTACATAAGCGAATTCATATGCAACTAAAAGTACTTTTTCTGCTTCTTCTATATTTTCTTCAATTTGACTTACCCTATACTCAATAATTAAACACTCTATTTTTTCTTCAACGTCTTTCTCTGTAAGTCTTCCATATATATCATTTAAACTCTCTTTACACTTTTTTATTTCTTTTATTTTTAAATAATTTTTACAAATATTTATTAAAATACTTAATGTTTCCTCACAATCTATATTATCTTTTATATCTTTTGAAATTTTAAAGTGTTTTGCTGCCTCATTAATATTCTCAAAATTATAAAATAACTCCCCAACATTGTTTTCTATATTTCCAATACTTATATATTCATTTATAGAATTATATACATCTAATGCTTTTGTTGAATATTTTATTGCATGTTTTAAATCTTTCTTTTCACCATATTCTTCAGCTATATTTAATAATGTTTTAGCATATTCTCTTTTATTATTTATTCTTTCAAGCTTTACCTTTGTTAAATCTAAATATTTTATTGCTTGTTCTATATTTTCTATTTCAAAATAACTAGTTGCTAAGTTATAGTAAATTTCTCCTATTAATAACTCATCTATAATTTCATTATCGATATATACCTTTTCTGCTTGTTTTAAATAGCTATTTGCAGAATGATATGCTTTTAACTTTAATGTTATTTTAGCTAAATCTAAAAATGTTCTTACTACTTCTTCATATTTTTGTATTTTTATAAAAATACTATTGGCATAAAGAATCTTTTGTTGTGCATCTTTAAACTCTTCTTTTGCTAAATATATTTTTCCTGATAAATATAAAATATTTCCTTTTCTATATTCTAAGTCATATTTTTCTGCATACTCTAACGCTTTATTTATATTTTCCTCTGCTTTTAAGTACTCTCCCTGATTTATGTACGCTTCTACTAATTGTTCAAAATGTAAGCTTATATTTTCTGCCTGACTTTCCTCTGATTCCATTAAATACTCTACATTCACATTTAATGTATCCGCTAAATATTCTAACAAATCCATAGATGGATTTGATCTTCTTGACTCAACTAAACTAATCTGTCCTGGAGTTATTCTGTCCTTTGCTAAATCCTTTAGTGTCATATTTAATTCTTTTCTTCTTGTTTTGATTTTTTCCCCTAAAGATAGAATTTCCATAAAATCCCCTCATTTCTTGTAATTCAAAATTTATTCACCTTTTTTTAAATTTATTTATAATTTATTCAAATTTTATTATAATTATAGCATGCTTTTCTAAATATATGTAGCTTTTTTATCTATTTTCTCTCTTTTTTTATTTTTTATTTAATTTATATTTATTTTATTTTAAAAATCCTTTTTTCTATTAATTTTTATTACATATTTTTTATAAAATGTAATATTTTTTTCTAATACTCTTTAATCACTATACTTATTTTTTATTTAATGCATATTATATTTTTTTATGCAAAATATAATATAGAATGCTTAAGGAGGTGATATTTATGTGTAAAATCATGACTGGATTAATTATGGGTGCTGTTTGTGGTACTTTAACCTGCATAGTGATTTTTCCAAATTTAGATAGAAAAACTCAAAGAACTCTTAAAAGATCTACAAGAAAATTAAAAGATTCTTTGGAAGACGCCTATGATTCTCTATCTATTTTTAACTAATATCTATTCCTTCTCACTTTAAAATAAAAAATCTCGTAGATAAAATCTACGAGATTTTTTATTATTCTTCTATCTTTCTTTTAACTATCACAACATTCTATCGAGTCAACACTCAATAATCCCATTATACTTACCCATACTTCATTATTACAGATTTTTGAAAATGACGTACTTTCTATTACAGCACTTACTTCTAAATTAGTTGTATCTTCATATCCTTGATTTAATATAACAAATGATGATATTGGCCCTGTTACCTCAACTATATGAACAGTTTGCTCGCTATCTAATTCTGTATATTCAATCATCAATGTCAAATCTCCATATATTATAAGTTTACTTCCTGTTAAGACTTGACCTTCTTTTGAAGTTCCAACCATAGTTTCTACTATATGCGTCTTTCTAATTATTATATCAGCAGTGACAGTATTAATCTCTTCTATTTCTCCAACACATCTTGGTAAAACTACATCTCTATCTATAGAAATTTGTCTAAATACACTTATTCCCATTTCTATAACTAAACGTATCTCATTACTTGTCATACTTCCAACACGTCCATCTAAAGTTCTATAGTTATAATTTGCTTTAGCTACATTAATAATTTGACCTTTACATGCATCTTTAATTACTTTTACAGTATATTTCAATACTTTTGACTCTTTAATTGCAATATTACCAATATTTATTCCTTGAGATAAATTTACACTATTTACTATTTGATTATCTATACTAAAGCTACCATCAACTAATTCTACTGCAGGTGATAATTTATCTACAAATTCAACATTTAATGCATCCATATCTCCAGTATTCTTTATTATTACCGTATATTCAATCAACTCTCCTAATAAAACAAAACTTTTATTTGCTTTTTTATCAATTTCTAATTGAACATTACTAACATTTATGCTTACTTTATTGCTTTTTGACGATCCATATTCTATAATATCTCCAAATAAATAACTAAATCTTGCATTAGATTCATTATAAATTGGATTTTCTTTATTCGATATTACTTCTACATCAAAAGTTATTGTCTTTATTTCTCCAACTGCCATAGACGATATTTCTATACCATTCACAATATTAGCATTTTCATCTAAAACACCATCTATTTTTACTGTTCCTTGTATGAACTTTAAGCTCGAACTTAAAATATCATATATCTCTATTGGTGAACCTACTGTCCCTAAAACTGTATCTCCTGTATTTTCTATTACAATTTTATAAGTTACTCGCTCTCCTACTACCACATACAAATTATTTACACTTTTAATTAGTGTAAGTTCTGGATTTACTACAATTATACCTATAATATCTTCTGCAGTTGCTTCTACTTCTACTTCCACCTCAATTTCTGTTATTGCAATTTCATCTAAAGTTGTTACTGCAATTTCATTTAGTCCTAATACTTGAGAGTTAGTTCCTAATATTGCTATTGCTTTTACTTTTGCTATATTTTTATACAAACCAATTCCCCCACTTATTACTTTAACTATTAGCTTAATTACTCTTATTTCTCCTATAGCTAAATCCCCTATATCAATTCCTAAACTCAAGTTTCCAGCTACAGTAATCCCATCAACAACAATACTTTGAACTGAAAGTCCTGCTGGTATTTCATCCGTTAAAACTACATTCTTCAATACTGTATCACCAGAGTTTTTCACAGTAATTGTATACTCAAAAACATCTCCAATCTTTAAATATTTTTTATTAGAAACCTTCGTCATTGTTATCTTTGGATTATAAATTTTAATATCAAATACATTACTCTTTGCTGTATTGTTAAATGTTACTCCATTTACAGTATTTTTATATTGAGCTACTGCAATATTACTTATAATTTTATCACTTGGAATTGCTAAAACTTTAACATCAAATTCTATATTTCTACTTTCTCCTATATTTAAACTACCTAAATTCACTCCTGTAGTTGTTATATCTTCACTTGAGGATACTCCGTCTATTGTTAAATTATTTTCATAACTTAAATTTGAATCTAACGCATCCTTTATTATTACATCATTTACTGTTAATTCTCCTGTATTACTAACTACTACACTATATCTTACGATATTTCCTACAACACTTTCAGATACATTTGCTGATTTTTGAATTGTTACTTTTGCTTTCAGTACTTTTATCTTAATCGTATTAGTTTTAACAACTTTTTTAATCTCTCCAGTATTTGGATTAACATTATATTCATATAATATTTCTCCAACATTTAATATAGGATCTATAACACTACTATTTATTTTCACTTTAAACTTAACAATAAATGTTTCTCCTTTAGCTACTGTTCCAACATTTATGCCTACTGCAGGATCTTCTAATGGTTTTGCTATTCCATTTATAAGAACACTACCTATAACAAAACTTGTTCCTGCTTGAATCACATCTTTTACTATAACATTGTTTATATCAATGTTTCCTGTATTAGTTCCAGATATAGTATAAGTTATTATATCTCCTACTAACGTTGTAGTTTTATCTGATGCCTTAATTGAATTCTCTTTAAGAATTTCCCCATGTCTAACTTCACTAATAGTTTCATTTGAGTTACCTGTTGCAAAATTACCATTTGGTTTAGATGGATTAGACGTATAAACATAGGAAATTTTAGCTGTATTTTTAATCAAGTTATCACTTGGAATAGATGTTACAAGACCTTTAAAATTAATATTTACAGTTTGTCCCGGAGCTATTCCATTAGTAATGTTTATACCTGAATTTAAATCTCCTGATATAGGAACATTTGCTAACAAGCTACCTATAACATAAGTTAACTCTGCTGGTAGTATATCAACTATAACCACATTATTAGCTAAAACATTACCTGTATTAGTTACATTTATAGTAAATGTAACTTCCTCCCCTAGATCTACAAATTCTTTATCTACAACTTTGACAAAATTTCCTACTGATAGTAGGTCCGCTGTATTTATTTTAGTTGTAACAGTATTTGTTTTTCCTTCAATGCTCTCTCCATTTGGTTCGTTTGGATTTTTTGTGAAATTATATTTTATATTTGCTGTATTCGGTATTGGATTTATACTTGGTACTTTTGTTGCTTTTATTTTATAGCTTATTGTTACTGTTTGATTAGGCATTATTCCGCCTGTAACAATTATTCCTGTATTTGGACTACCAGCTACCGGAACACTACCTATTAAACTTCCACTAACATATACTGTATCTACAGGAATTGGATCTGTTATTACTACTGATGTTGCTAATTTATTTCCAGTATTTTTAATTTTAATAGTATACATTATCTCTTCATTTATTGCTGCATATTGCTTATTAACAGATTTCACAAAATTACCATTTGATACCAAATTAGCATAGCTTACTGTTAATAATATATGATTTGTTTGACCTTCACCTAATTCACTATTTGGATTTCCTGGATCTTTTGTAAAGGTATAATCATAATCTGCATAATTTTCTATAAGATTTAAGCTAGCCGTACTCTTAACTCTTGCCTTAAATGTTACAACAACTATACTTCCATCACTTATAGATGCTATATTCATTCCTACTGTTGGATCATCAGTTGGTGATGGTACACCATCTATTATTACAGAACCTGTAATAAATTCTAAATCACCACTTAATATATCTTGTAAATTAAAATTCTCTACTGAAGTATTTCCTGTATTTTTAATTTCAAATTTAAAAATCACTTCATCTCCAATAGTTACATATTCTACATCTGAAGATTTAGATACTTCTATAATAGGTGTATTTATATTAACTTCTGCAGTTGCAATTTTAGTTACATTAACACCTAAACTTCCATAGCTATAATTTACACTTACTTCATTGACCGCTGGATTTATAATCGGATTTGCTATAACTTGAACATTATAAGTTATGACTGCTGTATTTCCTGCATTAATTGTTCCTATATTAAATCCTACACTCGGATCTGCTGATGGATAAGATATTCCATCAACTATAACTGTTCCAGTTACAAAACTCACACTAGCTGGTAATATATCTTTTACAAATACATTATTTGCACTTACATTTCCAGTATTGTTCATTTTAACTGTATAAAGAATAATATCCCCTATACTATAATATTTTTCATCTGATTTTTTAGTAACAATTAAGTCAGCATTTTCAACTTTTGTGATTGCATCTGTAGTTACTGAACTTCCTGTTTCACCATTTATTTGAACTGGATTTACCGTATATTTGTAATTTACATTTGCATTATTAACAATCGGATTCGGTACTGGTATTGATATTACTTTAGCTTTATAAGTTATTAACTTACTTGCACCAGCATTTATATTACCTATCACTATATTACTTGGGTTTGCTGCACCTTGTGTTATACCATCTACAACGACCGATCCTGCTACAAATGAAAGTCCTGACTGTAATACATCATTGATAACTACGTTAGTTGCTAAGACATTACCTATATTTGTTAAATTAATAGTATAGGTTATTATATCACTTAAATCAGCAATAGCTTTATCCGGAACTTTTGTACCTGTAATATTAGCAAAATTAACCTGTGTTGTTACAGTATTGCTTTCTCCACTTCCACTTCCAGTATTTGGGTTACTAGAGTCAGCAGTATATTTATAATTAATTGTTGCTTTATTTGGTATCGGATTTATAGATGGTATAGTATCTATTTTTACTTTAAATATAACAGTAGATGTTTGTCCTGCTCCTATATTTGGAATTACTATTCCCGCTCCTATATTTCCTGCATTTGGTATTCCATTTACAAGTAGACTTCCTGTAATATAACTAGTTCCTACTGGTATTACATCTTTTAAATTAACACTTGTTGCTACTGTATTTCCTGTATTTTTTATTGTAAGTGTATAGGTTACTACTTCTCCTACCTTTGCAAAATTCTTATCTGCCTTTTTAACAAAATTTTCTCCATTTATTCCAATAAGATCTGCAAAATTTACTGTTGTTATTGCATCACTTGATATAGCTGTTCCAGTTACCTCTGGTAAATTTGGATCCACATTATAACTATAATTTATAGTTGCATTATTTACCATTGGATTTGGATTTGCAACTCCATTCACTTTTACATCAAATGTTATTGTTGATGTCTGCCCTGAATTAATTGTACCAACTACAATTCCACTAGATGGTGTTCCTGAAGTACTTACACCATTAACCTTGGCACTTCCTACAATAAAGCTTGTATTACTAGGAATTATATCTGTAACTACTACATTATTAATAGCTACATTTCCTGTATTTGGTATTTTTATAGTGTAAGTCATTATTTGTCCTAAAGTTGCATAACTTGGTGCTGTCTTACTTACATTTTTTACTTCTGCATAATTGACCTTAGTAGTTACTTTATTAGATACACTACTATTTTGGAATGTTGAATTTCCTACAGTATAACTATAATTTATAGTTGCACTATTTTCCATTGGATTTGGTACTGGTAGCACATCTATCTTAACGCTAAATGTTACTATTGCAGAACTTCCTGTAGGTATACTTCCAATATTATATCCTAAAGTTGGATTTGCTCCCACTTGAATTACTCCATTTACGGCTAATGAATCTATTACAAATGATGTTCCATTTGGAATAGAGTCTGTTACAATAACATTATTAGCATTTGTATTCCCTGTATTTGATATAGTCAAAGTATAATTTACAACATCTCCAATAGTTGCATATGCTCTATCAACTTCTTTTACAATTTTAATATCTGCAATTCCTACATTAATATCTTTAATATTACTCTCTGCACTTCCACTTCCTGTATTTGGATTTGCTGGATTTATCGTATATTTATAACTTGTTGTTGCTTTATTACTTACTATTAATCCACTACTTGGTTTATTAATAACTTTAACTAAAAATGATACTGCTATACTTGCCCCTGCTGCTAATGTTGCAATTGTAAATCCTGTATTTGGATTTGCTGCTGGATTTGGTGCTCCACCTACACTAACTGATCCTGTTATAAATGAAACTTCTCCAGGAAGAATATCTTTAAATAAAATATTATTTGCTGCTACATTTCCTGTATTAGTTAATGTTACAATATAATTTACTATTGTTCCTATTGTTGCATCTGTTGGTATTGCATTTTTAACCATTGTTATCTTTGCTAGCTTAACTTGTGTTGTTGCATCTGTTGTTATAAAACTATCACTTGCTCCATTTGGATTTGATGGATCTATTGTGAATGTATAACTCACATTTGCATTGTTAACTATTGGATTTGGCACTGGGATTTCAGTTACAATCACCTCATAAGTTACTGTTTGAATAGCGTTTGGAATTAAGTCATCTGCTATTATAAGACTTGGCGTTGCTCCTGGTACTGGTAATCCATTTACTGTAACTGATCCTGCTACAAATGCTGTTCCTGGTGGTAAATTATCAACTACTGTAATATTAGTTGCAACTTGATTTCCAGTATTAGAAATATCTATTGTATAAGTTATTATTTCACCAACCGTTGCATTTTGCTTATCTGCACTCTTTGTGCCTGATAATTTTGCTGAATTTACTTGTGTTGTTACAGAATTACTATCCCCGTTTCCTGATGCCCCATTTGGTACTGCTGGATCAATAGTATATTTGTATGCTACTGTTCCTTTGTTTACTATTGGATTTGGTACTGGTATTGAATCTATTGTTGCACTAAAATTGATTTCCAAATCCTGTCCCGGTGCAATTTTAGGAACTGATATTCCAACTGCTGGATTTCCACCTGATGGTGTACCTGCTACCAATAAACTACCTGGAATAAAAGTTGCTCCTGCTGGAATTACATCTGTTACTACAATGTTATTTGCAAAAACATTCCCTGTATTTTTAAGAATCAAAGTATAAGTGATTATATCCCCTACCTTTGCATATGCCTTATCTACTGTTTTTACAAAATTCTCTCCATTTGCTCCTATTAAATCAGCATAATTTACTGTAGTTTCCGCTTCATTCGATGTTACTATTTTACTTACAGAATTTGGTGCTGCTGGATCTACTGTATATTTATAACTTACATCAGCTGTATTCACCATTGGATTTACCGGTGGGTAACTATTGACTTTAATATCAAATGTTACAGTAGTAGTAGTTCCTGCTGCTATTGTTCCTACTGGTATTCCTATATCAGGCGTTCCTGTTCCTGGATTTCCATTTATTTTTATACTTCCTATTACAAAGCTTGTATTCGATGGTATTATATCTGTTACCATAACACTATTCACCGGCACATTTCCTGTATTTGGAATCTTAAGAGTATAAGTTATCACTTGATTTATTGTTGCAAATTGTATTGCTGTTTTTGTTACTTCTGGTATTTCTCCATGATTTACTTTAGTAGAAACTTCATTTGATATACTCGATTTTGTAAAGTCGACACTTCCTACTGTATATCCATAGCTAGTTGTTGCACTATTTATAATTGGATTTGGATTTGGAATTGTATCAATTTTCACTTTAAATTCAACATCAATAGAGCTTCCTGCTGCTATATTTCCTATATTATATCCTGCTGCTGGATTCGCTCCAATTTGTGCTACTCCATTTACTAGTAATGAATCCATTATAAATGATGTTCCATTTGGAATTAAATCTGTAAATATTACATTAGTTGCTTCTACATTTCCAACATTTAAAAGAGTAACTGTATAAGTTAAGGTATCTCCAATATCAGCAAATGTTTTATCAACTTTCTTAGTCATATTAATATCAGCAATTCCCACATTTACTGGCTCAATATTACTTTCACTTGTTCCTGTTTTTCCATTTGGATTTAATGGATCTACTGTATATTTAAAATCAACTGTTGCTTTATTATTTACTACAATTCCCGCTATTGGAATATCTACTGCTGTAGCTGTAAATGTGATAGTAACACTTGACCCTGCTGCTAAAGTTGTTATATTGAAGCCTACAGTTGGATCTGCTGTAAGATTTGGAACTCCTCCAACAACTACTGACCCTACTATAAATGATAACTCTGCTTGCAATATATCTTTAAATAAAATATTATTTGCTGCTACATTTCCTATATTAGTTAAATTTATACTATAAGTTACCACATCTCCTATTGTAAGATCTTTTGGCATTGCTAATTTAGTCATTGTAATTTTTGCTGTCCCTACTGTAGTTGTTGCATCAGTAGTTTTTGTTGTTACAGATTCGCCATTTGGAATAGATGGATTTACTGTATAGGTGTATTTTACGTCTGCATTATTAACAATTGGGTTTGGAAGCGGTATTGTTGTAACAGTTGTCTTATAAGTGATTATTTTTGTTGCTCCTGCTGCTATTGATCCAACTGTTACATTACTTGGTGTATACGTTGGTTGTGGTACTCCACCCACAACTACTGAACCTATAACAAAAGAAGTTCCTGCTGGAAGTATATCATTAATTACCACATTATTAGCTGATACATTTCCATTATTAGTAAGAGATACAGTATAAGTTAACACATCTCCTACATCTGCATTTATTTTATCTACAGCTTTAGTTGCTGCTATATTTGCAAAATTAACTTGTGTTGTTGCTGCATTTGTAGTACCGCTTCCTAAACCACCATTTGGAATAGATGGATCTATTGTATATTTATAATTTACATTCGCAGTATTACTAATAGGATTTGGAATCGGAATACTTGTAACATTTGCATTGAATGTTACTGTTGCTGTTGCACTTGGCGCTATAGAAGGAACTGTAATTCCTGTGTTTGGTGTTCCACTTCCTGGACCTCCATTTACAGTTACTGAACCTGCTACAAAGCTTGTTCCTGCTGGTAATACATCTGTAACTACCACATTATTTGCTGCTGTATTTCCTGTATTACTCATTGTTATTGTATAGGTTAATACATCTCCTACCTTAGCAAATGCTTTATCTACTGTTTTAACAAAATTTGCTCCATTTGTTCCAATAAGATCTGCAAAATTTACTGTTGTTGGTGCTTGATTGGAAGTTTCTTGACCTGTTGCATTATCTGGAAATGCTGGATCTACTGTATAAGTGAACGTTACATCTGCAGTATTTTGCATTGGATTTGGATTTGGAATTGAATTTACTACTGCATCAAATGTTACAGTACTTGAACTTCCTGCATTTATTGCACCTACATTTATTCCTAATGCTGGAGTCCCACTAGCTGCAATCCCATTTACTTTTGCCGATCCTGCTACATAGGTAACCGCACTTGGTAATATATCTTTTAAAACTACATTATTCATCAAAACATTCCCTATATTAGGAATAACTATAGAATAATTTACAGTTTGCCCTACCGCTGCATATGCTGTTGCAGTTTTATTTAGATTTCCTATTTCTGCATGATTTACTTTAGTTGTAACTGTATTTGATGTTGCTCCCCCTGTAAAGTTTGAACTTCCAACTGCATATTCAAAACTAGTTGCAGCTTTATTGGGAACAGGATTTGGTGTTGGAATAGAATTTACAGTCACTTTAAAAATAATTTGCACAGTTGTTCCTGCTTGAACAGTTCCTATATTTGTTCCTGCATTTGGTGTAACACCAATTTGAGGAACTCCATTTATAGAAAATGAATCTGGTACTAATGTTGTACCATTTGGAATAACATCTGTTAATATAATATTCTTTGCATCTACATTACCATCATTTTTAACATCAATTGTATACGTTAATACATCTCCTACATCAGCATAAGCTTTATCTACTGATTTTGTTAGAAGCGTTCTTGCAATCCCTGTATTAAGTGGTGCAATATTACTTTCTGATGTTCCACCACCTGCATTTGGCTGTGCTGGATCAATTGTATATTTAAAGGTTGAACTTGCACTATTATTTATTACTGAACCTACTGTTGGTAATGAATTCACTGTTACTGTGAATGTTACTGTTGCAGTTGCTCCAGCTGCAATAGTTGCTATATTTATTCCTGTATTTGGATTTACACTTCCGTCTGGTGCTCCATTTATTATTACCGACCCTACATTAAATGAAACTTCTGATGGTAAAGTATCTGTTAAAACTACTGTATTTGCTGCTGTATTTCCTGTGTTTTGAAGAGTTACTGTATAAGTAACTGTATCTCCAATAGTTGCATTTTGTGGATTTACACTTTTATTCATAACAAGAGTTGCATCATTTATATTTAAAACTAATGCATTTGATGTTGCTGTTCCTGTTTTTTTACTTCCTAAGACTGTATACTCAAAAGCTCCTGTTCCAGTATTTGTAGTTGTTCCACCAGTTGGTATATTATTTACTTGTACATCAAATGTAATAGTTTTTGATGCTCCTGGATTTATGGTTCCTATATTTATTCCTGTATTTGGATTTGCAGTTACATTTGGTATTCCATCTACTTTTACTGTTCCTCCTACAAATGCTAATGCTATAGGATCTGTATCTGTTATAATTACATTATCAGCAGCTACATTTCCATTATTTTTTACAACTAATGAATAGGTTACTGTAGCCCCCATATCTGCATATGCTTTTGATTGAGTTTTTACTATACTTAGGGTTGCATAAGTTGCCGTAGTCGTTACATTATTACTTGTTATTGTTGGCCAAGAACTTGTTACACTATTTATTGTATAATCAAAATCTGCCGTTGCATTATTTGTTGCTACTGTTCCTATTGGAACATTATTCATAGTAACTGTAAATGTTACTATTTTTGATGTGTTTGGTGCTACTGTTCCTATATTTACACCTGCTGCTGGGTCTGCCGAAATATCTGGTACTCCATCAACTTTTACAGATGCTGCTACAAATGTAGTTTCTGTTGGAACTATATCCGTTAAAACCACATTATTCATAGGTGTTCCACCATTATTCTTAAACGTCAAAGTATAAGTTATTATATCTCCTACAGCTGCTTGCGTTTTATCTACAGCTTTTGTTATTTCCGGTTTAATTTCACCAATAAATACATCAACAGTATTTGTATCTTGTGTTTCTGTAATTGTATGATTTCCTTGAAGAGA
>NZ_JBOGCC010000222.1:0-6061 GCF_051656525.1 Clostridium sp.
GTTATAAGTATGGGACCTCCACAAGCTAAAGAAGCTTTAAGAGAAGCTTTATGTATGGGAGCTGATGATGCAGTTCTTATTACAGATAGAGCATTTGCAGGAGCTGATACATTAGCAACTTCAAACGCTTTAGCAGGAGTTATTAGAAAATTAGATTATGATATCGTATTTGCAGGAAGACAAGCGATTGATGGAGATACTGCACAAGTAGGACCAGAAATTGCAGAACACTTAAATATTCCTCAAGTAACTTACGTTCAAGACGTTAAAGTTTTAGAAGATGGATTATTAGTAAATAGAGCATTAGAAGATGGACACGAAATGATAAAAGTTCAAACTCCATGTCTTTTAACTGCTATTGAAGAGTTAAATAAACCAAGATATATGAACGTTGGTTTAATCTTCGATACTAAGGACAAAGAAATCACTATTTGGTCAGCAGATGACATAGATGTAGATAAATCAGTTCTTGGATTAAAAGGATCACCTACTAAGGTTAAGAAATCAATGACTAAAGAAGCTAAAGGTGCTGGAGAATTAGTTAAAGAAGGTCCAAAAGACGCAGCAGCTTATGTAGTTTCAAAATTAAAAGAAAAACACTACATCTAATAGGAATAGGGAGGTAACTTGAAATGAATTTAGCAGATTTTAAAGGTGTATGGGTATTCGCTGAACAAAGAGGCGGAGAACTACAGAAGGTATCATTAGAATTATTAGGCGAAGGAAGAAAAATTGCTGATAAATTAGGCGTAGAATTAACAGCTCTATTATTAGGGCATAATATAGAAGATTTAGCAAACACTTTAGGTGAGCATGGAGCTGATAATGTATTAGTTTGTGATCATGAAGAATTAGCTAACTATACTACTGATGGTTATACAAAAGTAATTTGTGATTTAGCAAATGAAAGAAAGCCAGGAATAATATTTGTAGGAGCAACTTTCATAGGAAGAGACTTAGGTCCAAGAGTTGCAGCTAGATTAACTACAGGACTTACAGCTGACTGCACTCAATTAGATGTAGTTCCAGAAGAAAATGGAGCATTACTTGCTACAAGACCAGCTTTTGGTGGAAACTTAATGGCAACAATTGCTTGTCCTGACCACAGACCACAAATGGCTACTGTAAGACCTGGGGTATTCGCTAAAGTTTCTGAGAAAAAAGAAAACTTTAATGTAGAAAAAATTGAGGTTGCTTTAACTTCTGAAGATATCAGAACTAAAGTACTTGAAGTTGTTAAAGATACTAAAGAGGTTGTTGACATTGGAGAAGCTAAAGTTTTAGTTGCTGGTGGAAGAGGACTTGGATCTAAAGAAAACTTTGACAAATTAACTGAACTTGCTGAAACTTTAGGTGGAGTAGTTGCTGCATCAAGAGGAGCTATTGATAAAGGATGGATAGAAAGAGATTACCAAGTTGGGCAAACTGGTAAAACTGTAAGACCAAACATCTATATTGCATGTGGTATTTCAGGTGCTATTCAACATACAGCAGGTATGCAAGATTCTGATATGATTATAGCAATCAATAAAGATGAAACTGCACCAATTATGAAGTTAGCAGATTATGCTATCGTTGGTGATGTAAACAAAGTATTACCTGAGTTAGTTGCACAATTTAAATCAGTAATTGAAAACTAATTAGAAAAGATAGGGAGACGGGGCTTAGCCCCTATACCTTATAAAATACCTACCATTTAAATAAAAAGACTTACTTTAATTTCTAAAAGTGTACATTTTAAGGTTATAATAATTTTGTTTTAAATTTTGGACAGTACAGTTAAATAGAAGAAGTAAGTTAGGAGTTAGGGAGGGAGAGACCTCTCTAATATCCTAAAAATAAATTATGTATTTTAAGGTGAGAAAGGTTTCACTTTAAAGTTTCGGACTACATTTCACAAAATTGTTAAGTCGCATTAAAAAATTAGTTAATTAAATAGGAGGCCTATTATTATGAAAAAAATATTTGTATTAGGTGCAGGAACTATGGGAGCTGGTATTGTTCAAGCTTTCGCACAAAAAGGTTATGAAGTTATCGTTAGAGATATTAAAGATGAATTCGTTCAAAGAGGAATCGCTGGTATAGACAAAGGTCTTACTAGATTAGTTTCTAAAGGAAAAATGACTGAAGAAGTTAAAGAAGAAATCTTATCAAGAATTTCAGGAACAACAGACATGAATATGGCTGCTGACTGTGATTTAGTAGTGGAAGCTGCTATAGAAAACATGAAAATTAAAAAAGAGATATTTGCTGAGTTAGATAAAATATGTAAACCAGAAACTATCTTAGCTTCAAATACATCATCATTATCAATAACAGAAGTTGCATCTGCAACAGGAAGAGCAGACAAAGTTATAGGAATGCATTTCTTTAATCCAGCTCCAGTAATGAAATTAGTTGAAATTATTAGAGGAATGACAACAAGTGACGAAACTTTTAATGCAGTTAAAGAATTATCAATAGCAATAGGAAAAGAGCCAGTAGAAGTAGCTGAAGCTCCAGGATTTGTTGTAAATAGAATTTTAATTCCAATGATAAATGAAGCATCATTTATATTACAAGAGGGAATAGCAACTGTTGAAGATATAGATGCAGCGATGAAGTATGGTGCTGGGCATCCAATGGGACCTTTAGCATTAGGAGATTTAATAGGATTAGACATATGCTTAGCTATAATGGATGTATTATACTCAGAAACAGGAGATACTAAGTATAGAGCTTCAAACATATTAAGAAAATATGTTAGAGCTGGATGGCTTGGAAGAAAATCTGGAAGAGGATTCTACGCTTATTAGTTAAGAATTAAGAATTGTTGAGAAAACTCGCTTAGGCGAGTTTTTTTTATTTGCAATTAATTTTTTCTTCTAAATCTTTAACTCTAGATTCAAGTTCCTTAATTTTTTTATATTTAGACGTAGGTATAAGTAATATAAAAATTACTGCAATTCAAGTTATATACGGAAGCACATCTATTATTAAATCCACACAAATAACCTCCTTAAAAATTTTTAATACTCCAAATTTATTATATCATAAATGTAAAAATATGTAATTTAATGTATGGAAATAAAAGTTGTCTTTAGACAACTTTTGAGCCCCCAAGAGTTGCTTGCAACTCTCACTAATTTTAAATTCTAATCATAAATCATCTCCGGTGGTTTTCTCTTTTTAACATATCTTTTTCCATGAGGTTTTCTATTTTTAAATTTTGTTATTAATATTTTTATTCCTATCCATGCAAGTCTTAGTAGTATGTATATAAAGAATAAGTAAATAAATCCATACAATCCCCAAAAGACATCTCCAAACTCAGCCTGTCCTTGTCCTGTTAGTTTTTGTTGTATTTCTATTGCTATAGTTATGAAGATTAGGACTGTAAATGTGTAGATGAATGATACTGCTGTAATTGAGTATTTAGAAACTATTTTGAATAAGAAGTGTGAAAAAGCAAATATAGTTCCTCCAAGTAATCCAATGAAAATAAAGTGTAGTTGTTTATCAGAAAATCCATAGCCTCCTGGTCCTAGGATTTCTACTGCTTTATGATGAATGATATTCATCATATCAACTAAAATTTTTAAAAATTCTATCATATAATTCTCCCCTTTAATCCTTATATGTAATATTTTAACATAGTTTGTAGAAAAAGAGATTAAAATAAGCAATATAATTAAATAAAAATTTTATAGTGTTTATCTATAAAATTAAATTTCCAAATATTGAATAATAATATTATAAAATGGTATAATTTATAAAAATAGTAAAAATATTTTTTGGATAAAAGGGGGATTTTAGAATGTTTAAGATTGTGAAGAAGGAAGTCTTAGCAGAGAATTTATTTTTAATGGATATAGAGGCAAAAAGGGTGTCTAAATCTGCAAAGCCAGGGCAATTTATTATTGTAAAAACTGATGAGAAAGGTGAAAGAATTCCTTTAACAATAGCTGACTACAATAAGGAAGAAGGAACTGTTTCAATAGTTTTTCAAATTGTAGGAGAAGGCTCAAAGGAGCTATCAGAACTTAATGTAGGCGATTATGTTTCTGATTTTGTAGGACCACTTGGAATGGAAAGTGAGTTTGTTAATGAAGGTTTAGAGGATTTAAGAAATCAAAATATTCTTTTTGTTGCAGGAGGAGTTGGAGCTGCCCCTGTATATCCTCAGGTTAAATGGATGAAGGAAAATGGAATAGATGTTGATGTAATTGTAGGAACTAGAACAAAGGATCTTTTAATTTTAGAAGATGAAATGAAAGCTGTAGCTAAAAATTATTATGTGGCTACTGATGATGGTTCTTATGGATTTAATGGAAGAGTTACTGATCTTTTAAATCATTTAGTTAATGAAGAAGGAAAGAAGTATGATCATGCAATAGTTATAGGACCAATGATTATGATGAAGTTTATGTGTCTTTTAACTAAGGAGCTTAATATAAAAACAACTGTAAGTTTAAATCCTATTATGGTTGATGGAACTGGAATGTGTGGTGCATGTAGAGTTACTGTTGGTGATAAGGTTAAATTTGCTTGTGTTGATGGACCAGAGTTCGATGGTCATTTAGTTGATTTTGATCAGGCTATGAGAAGACAAAATATTTATAAGACTGAAGAAGGAAGAGCATTCCTTAAAAAGACTGAAGGAAATACTCATCATGGTGGATGTGGAAATTGTGGAGGTGATAAATAGTATGGATATGAAAGATAGATTAGTGAGAGTTCCTGTAAAAGAACAAGAGGCAAAGGTTAGAGCTACAAATTTTAAGGAAGTTTGTATAGGGTATGATGAAAATGATGCTATAAAAGAGGCTAACAGATGTTTAAACTGTAAAAATGCTAGATGTATTCAAAAATGTCCTGTAAATATTAATATCCCTGCATTTATAGAAAAAGTTAAAACAGGTGATTTTGAAGAAGCAGCAAAAGTAATTGCAAAAGATTCAGCACTTCCAGCAGTATGTGGAAGAGTATGTCCACAAGAAACTCAATGTGAAGGAAACTGTGTTTTAGGAATAAAAGGAGAGCCTGTATCTATTGGAAAGCTTGAAAGATTTGTTGCAGACTTTGCTAGAGAAAATAATGTAGATCTTTCAGAAAAGGCAGAGGAAAATGGAAAGAAGGTTGCAGTTATAGGAAGTGGACCTGCTGGTCTGACTTGTGCAGGAGACTTAGCAAGGCTTGGATATGATGTAACTATATTTGAAGCACTTCATGAACCAGGAGGAGTACTAGTTTATGGAATTCCAGAGTTTAGACTTCCAAAGGAAACTGTAGTAAAAGGCGAAATTGAAAATGTTAAGAAGCTTGGAGTTAAAATAGAAACTAATGTAGTTGTAGGAAGAACTGTAACTATAGAAGAACTTATGGAAGAGGAAGGATTTAAAGCTGTATTTATAGGTTCAGGTGCAGGACTTCCAAAGTTTATGGGAATAAAGGGTGAGAGTGCTAATGGAGTATTTTCAGCAAATGAAATTTTAACTAGAAATAATTTAATGAAAGCATTTGAAGAAGGATATAAAACCCCAGTTAAAATAGGAAAAAAAGTAGCTGTAATTGGTGGTGGAAATGTTGCAATGGATGCGGCAAGAACAGCACTAAGATTAGGAGCAGAAACTCATATAGTATATAGAAGAAGTATGTCAGAACTTCCAGCAAGAGAAGAAGAAATTCATCATGCAAAAGAAGAGGGAATAATCTTTGATATATTAACAAATCCAACAGAAATATTAAGTGATGAAAATGGATTTGTAACAGGAATGAAATGTGTGAAAATGGAACTTGGTGAGCCAGATGCATCAGGAAGAAGAAGACCTGTAGAAGTAGAAAATTCAGAATTTACATTAGATGTAGATACAGTAATAATGTCACTTGGAACATCACCAAATCCCTTAATAACATCAACAACAAAAGGATTAGAGCAAAACAAATGGGGCTGTATTGTAACTAAAGAACTTGGAGAAACATCAAAAAAAGGTGTATTTGCAGGAGGAGATGCAGTAACAGGAGCAGCAACAGTAATACTAGCAATGGGAGCTGGAAAAGAAGCTGCTAGAGGGATAGATGA
>NZ_JBOGCC010000223.1:0-3856 GCF_051656525.1 Clostridium sp.
TAGGGAAATTATGCTTTTGGTTATTTTAGTTTATACAAGGGGTGAAAATTCATGGTACATCCTGTCCAATCTGGAAAAAGAACAAGAATGAGTTTTGGTAAAGTTAAAGCCGCTGCGGATATGCCAAATCTTATAGAAGTACAATTAGATTCATATCAATGGTTTTTAAAGGAAGGTCTTCACGAAGTATTTGATGACATAAATCCTATTGGAAACTTTACGGGGAATCTTGTACTTGAGTTTGTAGATTACAAACTTGATATGGATAATATCAAATATTCAGTGGAAGAGTGTAAGGAGAGAGACGCTACTTATGCTGCGCCACTAAAAGTATCAGTAAGACTTACTAATACTGAAACAGGAGAAATAAAAGAGCAAGAAGTATTTATGGGTGATTTCCCATTAATGACTGAACAAGGAACTTTTATAATTAATGGAGCTGAGAGAGTTATCGTAAGCCAATTAGTTAGATCTCCAGGAGTATATTATAGCCTAAATCGTGATAAACACGGTAAGAAATTATTCTCAGCTACTGTTATCCCTAATAGAGGTGCATGGCTTGAATATGAAACAGATTCTAATGATATTATATATGTTAGAATTGACAAAACTAGAAAACTTCCAATTAGTATCTTAGCAAGAGCTATGGGTATGGGAAGTGATCAAGAGTTATTAGAATACTTTGGTGAGGAAGAAAGATTCCAAGCAAGTATCGAAAAAGATAATACAAAGACTAGAGAAGAAGCTCTATTAGAAATCTATAAAAGATTAAGACCAGGTGAGCCACCAACAGTGGATAGCGCCATGTCGTTAATAGACTCATTATTCTTTGATGCTAAGAGATACGATCTTTCAAGAGTTGGTAGATATAAGTTTAATAAAAAACTTGCTATAAACTTAAGATTAGCTAACCAAGTAGCTGCTTCTGATGTTATTAATCCTTTAACAGGAGAAATAATGGTAGAGCAAGGACAAAAAATAACTAGAGAAATGGCAGTTGAAATCCAAAATGCTGGTATAAATATGGTTGACGTTTTAGTTGAAGATAAAATTATCAGAGTTATAGGTAACCATTTCGTTGATATTAGTAAACATATTTCTTTTGATTTAAGTGATTTAAATATTAAAGAATTAGTTCACTATCCAACATTAAGAGAAATTCTTGATAACTTTAGCGATGAAGCGAGTATTAAGGAAGAAATTAAGAAAAATATCAATAAATTAATACCAAAACACATAATTAAAGATGATATATTCTCAACTATTAGTTATGAGTTAGGGTTAGCTTATGGTATTGGATATGTAGATGATATAGATCACTTAGGAAACAGAAGATTAAGATCAGTTGGAGAATTGTTACAAAATCAATTTAGAATTGGTTTATCAAGAATGGAAAGAGTAGTTAAAGAAAGAATGACTATTCAAGATCAGGAAGCAATAACTCCACAAATGCTTATAAATATTAGACCAGTTGCTGCAGCTATTAAAGAATTCTTTGGTAGTTCACAGTTATCACAATTCATGGATCAAACAAATCCATTATCTGAATTAACTCATAAGAGAAGATTATCTGCATTAGGGCCTGGAGGACTTTCAAGAGAAAGAGCTGGTTTCGAAGTTAGAGACGTTCACCATTCACATTATGGTAGAATGTGTCCTATTGAAACACCTGAGGGACCAAATATAGGTCTTATCAACTCATTAGCGACTTATGCAAGAGTAAATGAATATGGATTTATTGAAACACCGTATAGAATTGTAGATAAAGAGAATAAGAGAGCAACTGATGAAATTAGATACTTTACTGCAGATGAAGAAGATCAATATCTTGTTGCACAGGCAAATGAGCCTATGGATGAGAATGGATACTTCACACATGATAAAGTAACTGTTAGATACTTAGAAGAAGTAATGGTTGTTCCATCAAGTGAAGTTGATTTAATGGATGTTTCGCCAAGACAAATCGTATCTGTTGCAACAGCTATGATTCCGTTCTTAGAGAATGATGATGCTACAAGAGCCTTAATGGGATCAAACATGCAACGTCAAGCAGTGCCACTATTAAAGCCACAAGCACCAATAGTAGGAACGGGAATTGAATATAGAGCAGCAGCAGATTCAGGGGTACTACCAAAAGCTAAAAATGCTGGAGTAGTTACTTATGTAAGTGCTAGTGAAATTAAAGTTAAAAGAGATTTAGATGGTGGCGTTGACACTTATAAATTATTAAAGTTCAAAAGAAGTAACCAAGGGACTTGTATCAATCAAAGACCGCTAGTAAATGTTGGAGAAATGGTATTTAAGAATCAGGTACTTGCAGATGGACCATCTACAGATCTAGGAGAAATAGCATTAGGTAAAAACATTAGAATGGGATTCATAACTTGGGAAGGTTATAACTATGAGGATGCGATGCTTATTTCGGAAGAATTAGTTAGAGAAGATGTATTTACATCTATTCATATAGAAGAATATGAATGTGAAGCAAGAGACACTAAGTTAGGACCTGAAGAAATAACTAGAGATATTCCTAATGTAAGTGAAGATGCTTTAAAAGACATCGATGAAAGAGGAATTATTAGAATTGGTGCAGAAGTTAGATCAGGAGATATCTTAGTTGGTAAAGTAACTCCAAAAGGTGAAACTGAATTAACTGCTGAAGAAAGACTATTAAGAGCTATATTCGGTGAAAAAGCTAGAGAAGTTAGAGATACTTCATTAAGAGTACCTCATGGAGAAGCTGGTATAATTGTAGATATTAAAGTATTTACAAGAGAAAATGGTGATGAATTAAACCCAGGAGTTAACGAATTAGTTAGATGTTACATTGCTCAAAAGAGAAAAATCTCTGTTGGGGATAAAATGGCAGGACGTCATGGTAACAAAGGGGTTATTTCAAGAGTTCTTCCAGAAGAAGATATGCCATTCTTACCAGATGGAAGACCACTTCAAATCTGTTTAAACCCATTAGGGGTTCCATCGCGTATGAATATTGGGCAGGTATTAGAAGTACACTTAGGTTGGGCTGCAAGTCAATTAGGATGGCATATAGCTACCCCAGTATTTGATGGTGCGACAGAAAGTGATATTGAAGAATGCTTAGTGAAAGCAGGATATAATGCTCATGGAAAAACTGTATTATATGATGGTAGAACAGGAGAAGCATTTGATAACGAAGTAACAGTTGGTATCATGTATATCTTAAAACTTGCTCATTTAGTAGATGATAAGATACACGCAAGATCAACTGGTCCATACTCACTTGTAACTCAACAACCACTTGGAGGAAAAGCTCAATTTGGTGGTCAGAGATTCGGAGAGATGGAAGTTTGGGCATTAGAAGCATATGGTGCGGCTCATACATTACAAGAAATATTAACTGTTAAGTCTGATGACGTTGTTGGAAGAGTTAAAACTTATGAAGCTATAGTTAAGGGTGAAAATATCCCTGAGCCAGGAGTTCCAGAATCATTTAAGGTTCTTATTAAGGAATTACAGGCATTATGTTTAGATGTTAAAGTTTTAAATGATGAAAATGAGGAAGTTAGATTAAAAGAATCAGCTGAGGAAGAATCAGAGGAGATAGAAGTTAATATTGAGGGAGCAGAGAGACTTGTTCCAGGAGAATCTGTAGCTAATACAGATGATAGTTACACTTCAGAGGAAGAAGTTGAAGAAGAAGAATTCGATGGATTCCAACTTGAAGATTTAGAAGATAATTTAGAGCTTGATGATTTTAATGATGAACACTAATTTTGAAGGGAGGATTACCCTTGTTTGAATTAAATAATTTTGATGCAATACAAATAGGTTTAGCATCTCCTGAGCAGATAAGAGCATGGTCAAGGGGAGAAGT
>NZ_JBOGCC010000224.1:0-1746 GCF_051656525.1 Clostridium sp.
CCACCAGCTAATTAATTTCATATACGAAGTATAACATATTTTCCTACTAAAATCTAGTTAGAAAAAATGAAAAAATTACTTACAAATGTGAATAGGAATTGGATTTATTGCGACTACAACGGTAGTCGCTTTTTTTTTAGATAATCTTGCAAAAATAATTAAATACAATTTAGGGACTATCGGGCAAGTTGCCCGATAAAACTCTCTAGTCGTCATGCGCAAGACGATAAACGGCATTTTATGCGGTTTTATGAATAGTTGCAACAGTAGTAGTGGCTGTAAAAAAACACTAGGAGGGCACTCTTTGGGGGCTTGAATATGATTACCTATTGGCTAAATGCAAGGGCTAGGGTATATAGATGCTGGGAGCTGAGAAAGCTATCGGAGTGGGTATCTATCTAAAGAGATTTAGAGCATATCAAGAGCATGGTACTTTGTCGACGATACTATACGTTGTTTATCAAAAATACCACCCGCGTTTTTTGCGGGGGGAAGTCTGCCCTTTGAGCGGACTCCTCAACCGTTGTTTATCAAAAAAAAGTTTCGTTGTCTATAGTTTTTTAGAAAAAATAAATATAAATAAACATAAAGCAGGTTGGGAAAACAGCTACTAGAGTACATAACCGAGGTAGCGAACGCGTTGCGAGGTTTGGACTCAACCAATTACAAAAAATTAGGAGGATTTAAGTGGTCAGAAAATTAAAATCTAAAGAAAATCCAGTAATTAATTTAGATGAATATTTAGAAAATAAAAGCAAATATTCATTTGAAATTGAGAAACCTTTAAAGAGTGAATTAAACTTGGATAATCCATCTGGACAAGGAAAAAAAATAGAAAGATTAACAAGCCAATTACATTTAAGAATTGGGGAACTGGAAGAAAATATTTTAAATTTTGGTTCTGAAGAAAATAAAATGTCTAAATCAGATTTTGTAAGATATTTAATTTTAGAATATGGGAAAAATTTTGTAAAAGATGAAATTGAAGATAATTATAAAAACTATTTAGAAAAATATAAATTACTTTCTGAAGAATTGGAAGAAAAAAAAATCTTAAGAGAAAATTTATTAGAAAAAAGAGGAGCTGATAAAAAGACTGCAAATCAGCTTTGTTATCAAAGAACTAAACTAAAATTTGAAATTGAGAATATTGAAAGTGAAATGAATCATTTAAACGGCTATTTTAAGCGATACAAAAAACTTTTTGATGAATAGTCTGACTGAAAAATAATAAAGGCACGCTTCCGAGTTTCTTTTTGTTACACAAAATAGAAACTCATCGTGTTAGGGGAATTTCCCCTAAGACCCCAACAAGGTAGGTTGCTTTTGCAACCTAATCAACCCCGATTTATTTTTATTGATCCACTGCTGCCAAAATAAATTTTGTTGGCAGTGAACCAATAAAAAACGCCCCAATCATGGGGCTTAAATTTAAAAAATAAAAAAAGATATTGAATGTATTTCCAGTGTGTGCTAATATTAGACAAGATAAAAAATTAACCACATGAAAAATATAAAAAAAAATGGCTCTAAAAAGTTTGCAGACTTTTCAGAACCTAATTAGTTTGTATTGCAGTACAAACCAATCTAAATTAACTGATGTAGACCCACCAGCTAATTAATTTCATATACGAAGTATAACATATTTTCCTACTAAAATCTAGTTAGAAAAAATGAAAAAATTACTTACAAATGTGAATAGGAATTGGATTTATTGCGACTACAACGGTAGTCGCTTTTTTTTTA
>NZ_JBOGCC010000225.1:0-5386 GCF_051656525.1 Clostridium sp.
ATACTGTACGTGCAAAAGATAACTCTACTAAAATTATAGAAGCTGATTTAAAAAAGAAAAGAAAGAAAGGGGTTATAGGAACTGGTGCAATGAGTGATCCCTATAATTCTTTTGAGAAAAAATATAAGCTAACTAGAGAGGCATTAAATCTTGTAGATAAATATAAATTTGGAATAGGTATTGCAACTAAAAGTTCATTAATTACTAGGGATATTGATATCTTAAAAAAGATAAAAGAACACTCAGAAGTGTTAATAAAAATAACTATAACATCTATCCATGATGAAGTATCCAAAATCATAGAACCTAATGTAAATCCATCAAGTGAAAGATTTAAAGCAATTAAAGAATTAAGTGATAATGGGATTTATGTGGGAATATTATTTATGCCTATTCTGCCATTTATAAATGATACTGAAGAAAATATAAGAGGGATAGTGAGAAAAGCATATGAATGTGGAGCCAAATTTATTTATACCCACGGAATTGGAGTAACACTTAGAAATAATCAGAGATTTTATTATTATGAAAAATTAAAAGAGATTTATGGTATAGAGTTGGTAAAGAAATATGAAAAAAGCTTTGGGGAAGAATACATATGTCCGTCACCTAATCATGAAAATTTAATGAGAATCTTTAAAGAAGAATGTGAAAAATATAATATTTTATATAAGATGGAAGATATTATTAAAGATTATAAAAGAGATTATGAGAAAACACAGATTGGATTTTTTCAATAAGGAATGAATTTAATTCCAAAGCAAATATGTCTTTTCTTTGAAAAAAATTAATTAAAAGTGTATAATATGAATTAAAAATGAATTAAGGGGATAAGAGAATGGAGAGTAAGAAAACGGATTTAGGAACTGGTAGCATTGGTAGACTTTTATTTAGTTTGGCACTACCGGCTATTATTGCACAGCTTGTTAATGTTCTTTATAACATCATTGATAGAGTTTTTATTGGAAGGATGCCTAGTGGGGAATTAGCTATTGCAGGGGTTGGAGTGGCATTTCCTATTCTTATGATTGTTTCTGCTTTTAGTGCATTAATTGGTATGGGGGCAGCACCACTTGCAGCTATTAAGATGGGAGAAAAAGATAATGATGGGGCTGAGAAGATTATGAGTAATAGCTTTTCGAGTCTTATATTAGTAGGAGTTTTATTAACAGGTGTGTTTTTCATTTTTAAGACACCAATTTTAAATGCTTTTGGTGCTGCACCTGAAACTATTGGATATGCAACTGATTACTTAAGTATATATCTATTTGGAACTATTTTTGTTCAAATAGCTCTTGGAATGAATTCATTTATTACAACTCAAGGTTTTGCAAAGATTGCAATGTCTACGGTTATGATTGGAGCTATTATAAATATTATTTTAGATCCAATTTTTATTTTCGGTTTAAATTTAGGAGTTAAAGGAGCGGCTCTTGCAACAGTATGTGGGCAACTTGTTTCTGTAATTTGGGTTTTAAAGTTTTTATTTGGAAATAAGAGTATTTTGAAAATAAGGAAAGAGTATTTAATGCCAAAGATGAAGGTTATGATTAGTATTTTAGCTCTTGGAGTTGCACCTTTTATAATGCAAGCCACAGAAAGTCTTGTAATTATAACTATGAATAATCAACTTTTAAAATATGGAGGGAATTTAGCAGTTGGTGCTATGACTATAATGAGTAGTATAATGCAAATAATAATTCTTCCAATAGTAGGATTATCTCAAGGTGCACAGCCTATTATAAGTTATAACTATGGTGCTAAAAATATTAATAGAGTTAAAAAATGCTTTAAGCTATTATTATTTTCAAGTATAGCATTTACAACTATAATGTGGATTTTAACTATGTCTATGCCACAAATGTTTGTTAAGTTATTTAATAGTAATCCAGAACTTTTAGAGACGACATCATGGTCTATGAAAATATTTTTCCTTGGAATATTTATATTTGGAGCACAAATGGCATGTCAACAAACTTTCTTAGCGCTTGGACAAGCAAAAATCTCATTAATTTTAGCACTTTTAAGAAAAATGGTTTTATTAGTACCACTTACATTAATTTTGCCAAACTTTTTTGAAAATAAACTTATGGGAGTGCTTGCAGCGGAACCTTTTTCAGATGTAATAGCAGCTCTTACTACAATAGTTTGTTTTGCAGTTTTTTATAAGAAAACATTAAATAAAATAAATGAAAAAGAAGTAGAAGCAGTAGAAGCAGTAGAAGAAAGATTAGTAAAATAAAATTTATAAAAGATTTTTAAATATAAGAAATAAAAAATTAAAAACTCTGAAAAAAATGTCTGAATGAGCATTTTTGAAGAGTTTTTTTTGGTATAATAAGAAAGAATTATATAAGAAATATAGTAGAATTTTTGTAGTAATAGAATTTACAAAAATAATGTATTATGTAATAATAGAATTTATTAAAAAATAAAGGAAAATTATAGAGGTGTAATATGAAAATTGGATTTGACCATAAGAAGTATTTAGAAGAACAATCAAAATACATTTTAGAGAGAGTTAATAATTATGATAAGCTTTATTTAGAGTTTGGAGGAAAATTACTTTTTGATTTACATGCTAAAAGAGTTTTACCAGGTTTTGATGAAAATGCAAAAATAAAGTTATTACATAAATTAAAAGAAAAGGTTGAAATAATTATTTGTGTATATGCAGGAGACATTGAAAGAAATAAAATCAGGGGTGATTTTGGTATAACTTATGATGTTGATGTACTAAGACTTATAGATGATTTAAGAAGTTATGACCTTGATGTAAACTCAGTTGTAATAACAAGATATAGTGGTCAACCAGCTGCAAGTATATTTATAAATAAGCTTGAAAGAAGAGGGATAAAAGTTTATAAACACAGTGCAACTAAAGGATATCCAACAGATGTAGATACTATTGTAAGTGATGAAGGATATGGACAAAATCCATATATTGAAACAAGTAAACCAATCGTAGTAGTTACAGCACCAGGGCCTGGAAGTGGAAAGCTTGCAACTTGTTTAAGTCAACTTTATCATGAGTATAAACATGGAAATGTAGCAGGATATTCAAAATTTGAAACATTCCCAGTATGGAATGTTCCATTAAAGCACCCATTAAATATAGCATATGAAGCAGCAACAGTTGATTTAAAAGACGTGAATATGATAGATTCATTCCATTTTGATTACTATAATAAAGTTGCAGTAAACTATAATAGAGACATTGAAAGTTTTCCAGTTTTAAGAAGAATAATTGAGAAAATTAGAGGAGCTGAATCTGAATTTAAATCTCCAACAGATATGGGAGTTAATAGAGTAGGATTTGGAATTGTTGATGATGAAGCTGTTAAAGAGGCATCAAGACAAGAAATTATAAGAAGATACTTTAAAACAGCATGTGAGTATAAAAAGGGTTATGTAGATAAAGAAACTTTTGAAAGATCAGCTTTAATAATGGAAGAGCTATCCTTAAAAGAAACTGATAGAGTAGTTGTGGACTATGCAAGAAATAAAGCACGTGAAATAAAAGAAGCTAAAGATATAAACAATGAAACAGTTCAAGCTATAGCACTTCAAACTGATGACGGTGAAATATTTACAGGTAAAGCAACTGAGATTATGGATGCTGGTTCAGCGGTAGTATTAAATGCAATAAAACATTATGCAAATATTGATGATACTATTCATTTAATATCACCGGTAGTGTTAGAGCCTATAATGAAACTTAAAAAAGAAAGCTTAGGTTCTAAAAATCCAGCACTTAGTGTTGAAGAAGTTTTAACTGCACTTAGTATATGTGCAGCAACAAATCCAATGGCACAAGTGGCACTTGAAAATCTTGAAAAATTAAGAGAATCAAAAGCACATTCAACAACAATAATAAGCAATAATGATGAGCAAACATTTAGAAAACTAGGAATAGATATTACATGTGATGCTCAATATCCAACAGAAAATTTATACTACTAATTGTATCTAAAGAGTGAAATTGTTAAAAAATTTCACTCTTTTTATGTGAATAAAAGATGAATTGGATTAATAAAATGTAAAAAATAAAAATAATAAATAAATTATGTTAGGAATCTATTCAAATAAGAATAAATTGCATTTATACTGAAATTGTAACAGAAATAAAAACATTTTTAATTTTAAGGAGATGGAATAAATATTATGTTTAATTTTAATCCAAAAGAAGATAAATTCTTCGTTATGTTCATAGAAGAGGCAAAAAATATTCATGAAGCAGCTATTCTTTTAAAAAAAGGATTTGAAAATTTAGATAAAAAAGAAGAGATAAATAAAGAAATTGGAGAATTAGAACACAAAGGTGATTTAATGGTTCACGATAATTTAATTGAATTAAATGAAGCATTTATAACGCCAATAGATAGAGAAGATATATTTAGAATTACAAAAAAGATGGACAACATATTAGATGATATAGATTCGGCAGCTAATAGACTTATTATGTATAATGTTACAAGTATATCAGAAGCATCACTTGAAATGTGTGACATGATTATAGATATAACAGCTGAGCTTTTAAACTTAATGGAAGAGCTTAAGAAAATTGGTAAGAAAAATAGTATGGTTGAAAAGATAAAACGTATCAATGAAATTGAGCATATTGGGGACAGACTATATAGAAAAACTATTACAGAACTTTTCAAAGGAACAGATGCTATTGAAATAGTAAAATGGAAAGATATATATTTAATGCTTGAAAACACTTTAGATAACTGTGAGCAAATTGCAGCAATTGTAGAAGGAGTTGTAATGAAACATGCATAGTGCACTTATAATAACAGGGTTAATTGTAGCACTAGCTTTAATATTTGACCTTATAAATGGATTTCATGATACAGCAACAGCAGTTGCAACTACAATATCTACAAGAGCATTAAGACCAAGAACAGCAATACTTCTTTGTGCATTGTTTAACTTTATAGGTGCATTTATGGGAACAGCGGTAGCTAAGACTGTTGGAGATGATATTATAAATCATCAGTTTTTACCACAATGGTGTTTAGTTGGAGTATTAATAGCATGTATAGTATGGAATTTGATAACATGGTTCTTTGGAATTCCAAGTAGTTCATCACATGCATTAATAGGTTCTTTAATAGGAGCTGGTATTGCATTTAATGGAAGCATAGATAAGATACAATGGGGGAATGTTTTTAATCATGTAGTAGTATGGTTAATTTTAGGACCAGCAATTGGTTTTGTATTAGGATATATAATTATGCTTGCATTAAATTGGGCTTTTAGAAACTCAAATGTAAGAAAATCAAATAAATTATTTTTAAGACTTGAAATTTTAGGGACAGCTTTTATGGCATTAAACCATGGAGCAAATGATGCTCAAAAATCAATGGGGATTATAACAATG
>NZ_JBOGCC010000226.1:0-25620 GCF_051656525.1 Clostridium sp.
TATCTTTTTTCATATTATCTCCTTTCCCATCATAACCAATCCATCATGTACTTCATATCCTCTTCTTAAATAAAACCCTTCTGCTTTCTCATCTCTAGTTGTCATTAATATTATTTCTTTAATTCCTTTTTCTTTTACCCTTTCTTCTAATTCTAATATTAATTTTTGACCGTATCCTTTTCCTTGAATATTACTATCTGTGCAAAATTCTTTTATGCTAAACATTTTGCCATTATAAAAAATCTCTTCATGTCCTAATATAAAACCATATATTTTTTTATCTTCTACAATCTTTATTCCATAGAAACCACTATCATTCATCATATTAAATAATCTTTTTGTAGCGGTCTCCGTTGTCCACTCATCATTCCATGGCTCATTATTAAATGCCTTAATATACACTTCTACCATTTCATTTAAATCTTCTTTTTTTACTTCTTTAATCATCTCTTTCCCCTTTATTTACTCATAGTAAATCTATCTTATACTAAATTCTATTTAACAACAATCACTTTTATATTTTTATCCTATATTTAATTTTCTTATTCCTTCTGTCATAATAAAATAATAAACATATTTTAACTGGAGATGATTTAATGAATAATAAAATAGAAGAACTTACTAAAATCCTAAGAGAAAGTGATAATATTGTATTTTTTGGTGGTGCTGGTGTCAGTACTGAAAGTGATATTCCTGATTTCAGAAGTGCTAATGGTTTATTTAATGAAAAACTTAATATGACTTTTACTCCTGAACAGCTTGTATCTCACTCTTTTTATGTTAGATATCCTGAAGAGTTTTTTAATTTTTATAAGGCTAAGCTTATTTATCCCAATGCTAAACCTAATGCTGCCCATATAGCATTAGCTAAACTTGAGGCACTTGGAAAACTTAAAGCAGTTATTACTCAAAATATTGATGGTCTTCATCAAGCTGCTGGTTCTAAAAATGTTTTTGAACTTCATGGTTCTGTTCTTAGAAACTATTGTACTAAATGTGGACAATTCTATGATGAGAAATTTATTTTAAATTCTAATGGCGTTCCTAAATGTACTAATTGTGGTAATATTATTAAACCTGATGTAATTCTTTATGAGGAAGGCCTTGATAATAATATTATCAATGGTGCTATTGCCGCTATTAGTAAAGCTGATACTTTAATCATTGGTGGAACATCTTTAGTTGTTTATCCAGCTGCTGGTCTTATTGATTATTTTAGAGGTAAAAATTTAATTTTAATTAATAAAAGTTCTACTTCAGCTGATTCTAAGGCTACACTAATTATTAATGACTCTATTGGTAAAGTTCTTGGAGAAGCAGTTAATAACCTTTAATCCACATTTTACTTTAATTTTTTCTATTATATAAACAATTTTGTGGATTATTTTTAAATATTACTTATAAAAATCACCATTTTGGAAAATCTATATCTGAAAGAGGTGATTTTTTTAATATGAAAAAAAATTTTAAATTTATCAAATTAATTCCATTATTACTTTTATTCTCACTACTTGGAACACCAATTAATAGTTTCGCCCTTATGGGAGAAGATGTTCCTGTTAATGAACAGGTATTGGTTTTCGATAATGATAACCATAATAAACTCCCAGAGCGTTTTAGAAAATCAACTGATCCAATTGAAGACCCTGGAAATCTTAATTTAACTGGATTAAAATGCCTTAATATATCAGGTAGTCAGCAATATTCAAAGGATGGTCTAACTCTTATGAAAGAGCAACTTCCTAAAAATAAGAATCTTGTGTTTTTTGATTTAAGACAAGAATCCCATGGCTTTATAAATGGTCTTCCTATTAGCTGGGAAGGTGATGGTGATAAAGCAAATATGGGACTTAGCTATAATCAAGTTATTGCTAGAAATGATGCTCAACTTGCTAGTATAAAAATAGGTGTCCCTATTACTATAAAAGGTAAATCTATAACACCTAAAGAAGTTTATTCAGAACAAACTCTTATAAAAAATAATAAAGATACTTATGTAAGAGTTACTGTAACTGATACTAAACCACCAACTCCTGAAATGGTTGATTACTTTGTAGCAGCAGTTAATAAACTACCTAAAAACTCTTGGCTTCATTTCCACTGTAAAGAAGGTATTGGTAGAACAACTACATTTATGACTATGTACGATATGATGAAAAATGCTAAGACTGTTCCTATGAATGATATTATCTTAAGACAAATTAAACTTGGAAATCTTGAGGATAAGGAAAAAGGCTTAGAAGACAAAGATCGTATGGCTCTTTATACTAAATTCTATGCATATTGCAAAAAAGGTGATTTTACTAAAAAATTCTCATCTTTTAATTAATTAAAATTTTATTATGTATTTTTAATAGTGCTCCTAAATATACTTAATATAAATAGTATATTTAGGAGTTTTTATTATGCTTTATATAATTTTTATAGTTTTAGTTATAGGCACACTTGGATTTACCATCTTCACTTATGAAAGTAGAATTACTCATTTAAAAAATGATTTAATTATTTTAACTAGTAATTTAAATAACTTAAAATCTAGAGTTCCTAAAGGAAATAGCCCTGTTCAAATTGATTTTAAAGTTCCTTCCCATAAATTTGGTGTTATTAAAGTTGGCTCTTTAATTTACCTTTCTCCTGATGCTCAAGGTCTTATTGAAAAAACAGGAATTCATATGGAAGTTGCTATTCTTGATGAAGCATCCTTTAAAGGTTCTACTTGGTTTTATGTTGCTTTACCTGTAAATAGAAATGATAATTCTAGAGGATGGGTTAATAAAAAATATTTTACCTCTTTTGCTTAAAAAGCTGCAGTAGATAAATCTATTGCAGCTTTCTTCTTACCTAAAGAGTATCATAAACACTATATATACTATAATACTCATTATAAATGGTAGATTAATTATTCTATCCTTTACTATTAATCTATCACTATTTTCGTACTTTCTATGAACTCCACTAATCTTTTCTAACTTCTTCAATATGATATAAATAACTGTACCTGTAACTATTATTGTAAGAACTATATTAATAATAAGTGCCCCATTCACTATTACCTCATTACTTATAACTTTTTCAGTTTCTCCTAGTACTTTCATTGCATTATATTGTATTTTTTGCATGGTTATTGATGTTCCATTTACTATAAAGTGAATTAACATTGAAGAATATAAGCTTCCTGTTACTCTTACTGCATAAACTAAAACAACTCCTAATGCTGTAGTATATATAAATTGATGTGCATTTAAATGAAATAATCCAAATAAAATCCCTCCCATAATAGCACACTTTAAATTACCTTTCTCCTCATAATTACTTAACACAACGCCTCTTAATGATACCTCTTCAGTAATTGCAGGCATTACTGCTATTAATAATAATAATATTAAATATGGTGTATTCGCTATTTCACCTATAAATACATCAATTGTATTCTTAAAAAATATACTACTTATACGCCCAAATACACCTGAGAAAGGAATACATACAAATCCCAATAATATTACTAATACCACTTGTCTTAAACTTAACTTATTAAGTTTAAGCACATCTTTAACTTTTTGCTTTGTTATTACAATGTATATCATTGTTGGAATAAAAAAGCTTATTATGTGACTAGCAAATAACCTAATTTTAGGATCAAAAATCTGTAATTCTCTACATACACTGTTTAAGAAAAATCCCCCTCCAAATATTCCCCAAACTAAAATAATGAAAAAGAATAAATTTCCCCTATAAACCTTTTTCATAAAATCCTCCCTTTTAAAATTTTCCATAGTATAAAATTTTATAATAAGGAGATAATTAATATTGAGGCTATTTGCTTCATTAATTAATCGCCTCTCCCCCATTTTATTTATATACAAATAACACAATCCCTCTTATCTCTCCTAAGATAAGAGGGATTGTATTATTATAAGCCTATGCGTACATAGTAATTATATGCTTACTTTTTTAAAATCTCTCGTCTAATCATATCCAAAGCTTTAAGACAAGCCTTTCTTCTTACTGAATTTCTATCTCCATTAAAAATATTTTTACTTACTACAGCTCCACTTTCTGTTGCAACTGCAATATATACAAGCCCTACTGGCTTTTCTTCTGTTCCACCACCTGGACCTGCTATTCCTGTAGTTGAAACTCCTATACTAGAATTACATCTATTTCTTATTCCCTCTGCCATTTCTATAGCAGTTTCAGGACTTACTGCACCTATTTTAGCTAAAGTCTCTTCTTTAACTCCAAGTGTTCTCATCTTAGCTTCATTTGAATATGTTATTGCCCCTTCTAAAAATACTTCTGAGATACCTGGATAATCTATTAATGTTCCTCCAAGCAATCCACCAGTACATGATTCTGCTGTTCCTATTGTTAAGCCTTTTTCAACTAAAAGCTTTCCTACTACTAAATTTAATCCTTCTTCACCTAGATTATATAAATTATCACCTATTCTTTTTCTTATTTCCTCTATAACAGGTTCTATAATTCTTTTTCCTTCTTCTGCACTCTTTGCTTTTGCGGTAACTCTAAGAAGTGCTTCACCTTCTTTTGCATATGGTGCTATTGTTGGATTAGTTCCATTATTAATTAAATCTTGAACTATATTCTCTAAACTACTTTCACCTATTCCATAAACTTTAACCACTTCTGAAATTATTGTGTATCCTGTTAGCTTTTCTAAATATGGCTTTACATAATTATCAAACATAGGCTTCATTTCACTTGGAGGTCCTGGTAAAACTATAATTATTTTTCCATTCTTCTCTAGAATAGCCCCTGGTGCTGTTCCATTATCATTTTTTAAAACTTTGGCTTCCTTTGGAAAATATGCTTGTTTCTCATTACTTTTAGTGCATTCTTTTCCTAACTTCTTAAAATATTTTTGTATCTCTTCCATACTTTCTTCATGTAATACTAATTCAAATCCAAAGTATTTACATGCAATTTCTTTTGTCATATCATCCTTAGTTGGTCCTAAGCCTCCTGTTGTAACTATAATATCACTTCTTAATAGTCCCTCTTTAAATGCCTTAAGCATCCTCTCTCCATTATCACCTACAACACTTTGGTAATAAACATCAAGTCCTATATTTGCAAGTTCTCTCGATAAATATTGAGCATTAGTATTTACTATATCACCTAAAAGAATTTCTGTTCCTATTGATATTAATTCACACTTCATATTTCTCTAGACTACTTTTTAAATAGCCTATTTCACCTCCTCTTTTTTCTTCCATTATACCACTTCTAAAAGAAGGAAATACTAAATAAAAAGACACCCTACTAAGGGTGCCCTTTCTATTTAAATGTCTCCTTATAATACTTTCCATCCTTAACAGTTGAAATCCCATATTGATAGAACCCTAAGAATTGACCTGTATATTTAGTTACTGTTTGTGTGCTAAGTTCTTCTACTTGACTTTCACCACTATAATTTACATATATTTTACCATCTTGACGAACACTTATGTCCTTGCTCGCTACTGGTGCTTTTAATGAAATCACTTTACTTTGTGCATTTGGATCATTTAAGTTTTTAGTTACTATACTTGTTACATTTCCATTTTGTAATTCTCCTAAATAAATAATTCCATTATCATCAATTCCTAATATTGTTAATGGATCTTGTGTATTCATCGTAATTCTTGCACTAGGCTGAGTTATATGAAGGATATTTCCTCCGCTAGCAACATAAACTAACCTATCTTGTGTTGGCATTGTATCCATACTACCAACTTGATTAACTACTGGATAAATTGGTTGTGCATTTGTTTGATTTATATCAATTCTGAAAATTGTATTATTTATTTGCACATAAGTAACTCCTGTAATAGTTGATGCTTCAATATCATATTTAACATAGCTTTGACTATATGGTGCTATATTTAATAATTTTCTATTTTGTCCTGTTTGTGCATCATAACTATAAAGAACTACTTCGCCATTATTATTTTGAAGATTTAATAACATATCTCTTCCTGTTAACCATTTAGCACATAGCACTTGATTTCCTGAAGTTGCTAAATCCCTTGTTTTTCCTTCTGAAGAGTCTGCAATTTTGTATACCCCATTTGTTTGATAAGTAAGATATACACCATCAAATGATACACCTACATTGCTTGCATCTGACGGAATTTCTATATGAATTATTTTTTGATTCATATTATCTGATATTGATATCTGTTGCATATTAACATTTGTGTCGTCTTCAAAGTAGAAGTTATTTAGAAAAAATAGGGCGCCACATTGTAATACAAGGGATATTAATACCCACAATATTATAAGTTTTACTTTCTTCATCTTTTCTCCTCACTACTTAACTACTATTGATGATACAATATATCTTTCACCTAATCCATTAGATAGATTATTTATTACTTTTCCATCTAAATACATAGTTGAGGATTTACCACCATCTAAGTTTATTGCTGTTACACATTGACCTTTTGTTAACATTAATGTTTGAAGCTCTGTCATAGTTGCTCCAAGTCCATTTACTATACTTCTTCCATCGATAACCATCATAACTATTGAACCATCTGCTCTTTGACCAATTGCTGTTCTTGGTGCAACTCCCCATGTAGCTGATGCTCCTGAAAGATCTGTTGGCTGACCATTTTGTATAAGTACAGGTCCAAAACTTACTGCTTGCGTAACTCCCATATTTTTAAGTTGCTCTAGAGTATATGACCCTGCATACATTTTTCCTTGTGCATTCATTGCCATACAAGTTGTTGATTCTCCTGGTTTTAAGTCAGATGCTATAACTTTTCCATCTGAAATAATTATACCACTTGGTGTTCCCCCATTTCCAGTCCAGTTTGCACTACTTGATGTATCTACAAATGCCCCTCCATTAACAGCTGCTACTGCATTGTTTTGTATTGCCATTTGTGATGTAGTTTCACCCTTCTTATATAAACTATTTGTATATGCTACCTTTATCCTCTTAGGATTTTTAATTACTAACATATATCCAGTATATTTTGAGTTATCAAATTTATATAAGTCTATTCTATTATCATGAGTACCTTTTATATCAACCGTTGAACCATTATTCCCTTGAACAGTATTATTCTGTGTTCCTGAATTTAGAATTTCATTTATCTTGTTTTGAGATAAAAATGCTGTTGCTAGATACTGATGCTTGAATGTTGTCATTGCTGATCCAACATAAATTCTTTTTGCAGTATCAAACGGTCCATATAGAAGAACAAATGGCGCTGTCACTACAGTGAATACTAACTCGAAAATTACAAAAGCTATTACTATCTTCCATTTCTTCTTTTTTTTCTTCTTCATAAGAACTCTCCTAATTACATAATATTTTTCATTATATAATTTTTTCAAAGCTTTGAATTAAATAAATAGGAACATTTCTAAATAAGTTACTTTTTGTTAATCTTTAATTCATATTTATCTTTTGCTTTTTTATAAAATCATAAAATTAATTACATTTTTCTTACGAATTTCATTATGTTTAATCAATTACATTTTTCTTATAAAATCCGTTAATATTTATTCTATATTTATAGAATAGTATCTTTATTTTTCCACTTTTTTATTCATCAATTTTACCAACCTGTAGTTGCATTTTCCTTAGTAAAATGGCTTCCATCATTTTTAAACTCTATATTTACTCCATTAGCATCTATTATTATTTTAGTTAAAGTAGCTTGTCCCATAACTTCAGTGTTAGCTTCTTCATCTTTAAAATAATGCATCAATGCCTTTAGTGTTATTCCATGAGTAACTATTAATATATTTTTTCCGTCATCTTCCTTAATGATTTTATCCATAATATTTTTAACTCTACTTCTTACTTCTTCTAACGTCTCACCATTCGGTGCTTTAATTTCTGTATTCCCAGTCATTATAAGACTCATATCAAAATCATTATCCATCTTAGCTAAATCATCTATTTTTTGACCTTCAAAATCTCCAAAACTCATTTCCATTAAAGCTTCTTCTTCTAAAAATTCTACTTCTTTCTTTCCTTTAATAATCTCTGCTGTTTTATATGCTCTTTCTATCGGGCTTGTATATATTTTATCTAATTCCATTCCTTCAATTCTTTTTGAAAGTTCTTCTGCTCTTTCCACTCCAAACTTTGTTAAAGGTGAATTTCCTCTTCCCTGTAATCTTTTTTCTAAATTCCATTCAGTTTGTCCATGTCTAGTTAAATATATTGTTATCATATTTTTCCTCCTAATGTACATTCTTTTTTTTATATTCTAAATTTTCTTATATGCATAATTAAATAAATTATCTCTTGTTTTGATAAATTATAATTAAATTGCTTTTCTATATAACCCTCTATTTTATTTACACATTCTTTTTCTATTTTATATTTTCTTACCACCATTTCATAAAACTCTTTATCTTCGTCTTTCACTTGAGTTCTTTTAAATATTCTTTGTGCAAAAAATTTTAAATGTGTTATAAATCGCATATAATCCAATGAATTTTCATCAAATTCTATATTATATTCTCTTTTTACTATATTTAATATTTTATTAGTCATTATAGTTATGTTCATTGTATTTGACATATCTTCATTTAATACTGAATTTATAATGTGAAGTGCTATAAATCCTGCTTCATCTTCACATAACTTTGTACCAGTATATTTTTCTACTATCTTTAATCCTTCAAGAGCTACTTCAAACTCTTTTTTGTAAAGACTCTTTATTTCCCATAATATTGGATTATCAATTCTAATACCTTCTTTTTCTCTAGTTACTGCAAAAAACAAATGATCAGTTAGCATAATAAATATTACTTCATTTAGTGTAGTCTTTAATTTGTCCTCTGCAATTTTTACAATATCTTTTGTTATGTTTAAATACTCTTCTGGAGTCTCACCCATAAGCTGATTAAAACTCTTATGTTCTCTCTCACCCTGTAATTTAAATACCTTTTCTATACTATCAGGATTTATAATATCTCCTAAACTTCTCTGAAAACCCACACCTTTTCCCATGACTACAATTTCTTCACCATCAATTTTAGCTATAACAACATTATTGTTCAAAATTTTATTTACTCTCATATATCCTCCATAAATCAATAAATTTCATTTATTCATATTTATCTCTATGTTCTAATATTACAAATCTCATACCATCTATTATTAAATATTAAAAATATTTCCCTTACCTATATTATCATCTTTTTAATATTTTTCAAAATTTATTAATATTTTTGTTGACATCTATATTTTGGGTATGATAACATTTACTTGTAAATAACCAGTGATTTTTGTTACTATTAAATTAGGCGAAGATCATTAATCCCTTTCATTTTAATAAGTTCAAAATTTAATATAGTAAGATTGTTACTATAAAACAGGCAAGACTTAAATATCTGTAAATCTAGGTATTCTTATACCTATAGGATTTATAAATATTTAGGTCTTTTTTATTTTTAAAAATTTATTTATTAATTATTATTATTTATTTTAGGAGGAATTATTAATGTTACAAACTTTACAAAGAATCGGAAAAGCTATTATGCTTCCAATTGCCGCTTTACCTATAGCAGGTATTTTACTTGGTGTTGGAGGTGCCTTACTTGGAATTGCAGGACTTCAAAATGCCCCTACTGTATATTCACCATTAATCTCATTTGTGAATAATCCTATTGTTACTGCCACATTAACAGTAATGAAAAATGTTGGAGATATCATCTTTGGTAACTTACCACTATTATTTGCTGTTGGTGTTGCTGTTGGACTAGCTAAGAAGGATAAAGGAACTGCTGGTTTAGCGTCTGTATTTGGTTTCATCGTAATGAATCAAGTTATATCAACACTTTTAACTCTTGGTGTTACTCAATTAGGTGTAGTTACACCTGATAATGTTGGTGAATATGGAACTTACGTTACTACTAACCTTGGAATTTTCACTCTTAATATGTCTGTATTCGGAGGAATTATTACTGGTATAATCACTTCAATACTTCACAATAAATTCTATAATATTGAATTACCTGCTGTTATTGGTTTCTTTGCAGGTTCAAGATTTGTTCCCATCATAACTGCTTTAGTTATGGCATTAGTTGGTGCTGTTTTAGCATTTGCTTGGCCAGTTGTTCAAAATGGAATTAGCTTAATTGCTGAACTAGTTAAAAATGCCGGATATTTAGGTACATTCCTATATGGAGTCGTAGAAAGATCCTTAATTCCATTTGGATTACATCATGTATTCTATACTCCATTCTGGTTTGGTTCATTCGTTGAAGCCAACATCTTAGTTGACGGAGCTCAAACTGTTATTGCTGGTGCTAACACTGCATACTTTGCTCAATTATCAAGCATGACTGACCTAGTTGGTGCAAGTCCAGAAGTTATGTCAAACATAGTTGCTGGTACTACAAGATTTATGGCTGGTAAATTCCCATTCATGATGTTTGGTTTGCCCGCTGCTGCATTTGCAATGTACAAATGTGCTCATCCAACTAAAAAGAAGATTGTTGCATCTCTTATGATTTCAGCTGCTGTAACTTCATTCTTAACTGGTATAACTGAACCATTAGAATTTACATTCTTATTTGTAGCTCCTATTCTTTATGGAGTGCACTGTTTACTTGCAGGACTTTCATTTATGTTAATGGATATCTTCAATGTATTTATAGGTATGACTTTCTCAGGCGGATTTATTGACTTCTCATTATTTGGTCTTTTACCTGCTGGTGCTGGAGTTCCTACTAAGTGGTTTATGGTTCTTTTAGTTGGTGCTGTATATGCAGTTGTTTACTACTTCTTATTCAGCTTCATAATTAAAAAATTCAACTTAAAAACTCCTGGTAGAGATTCAGAAGAAAAAGAAACTAAATTATTTACTAAAAAAGATTTCCAAGGTTCTAACGCTGGAGATGAAATAAAAAATAATGCACCTATCGTTTTAAATGCTTTAGGTGGAGAAGAAAATATTGTTAGTGTTGATGCTTGTATCACAAGACTTAGAGTTGAAGTAAAAAATAAATCTATTATAGAAAAAGGTGCTTTAACTGACCTTGGTGCTGCTGGTGTTGTTGAAGTTGGAAATGGTGTCCAAGTTATTTTTGGTGCTAAAGCTAACTCATACAAAAATGAAATAAACTCCATCTTAGGTGATGAGTAATTATATATAATCTAAAAGACATGGCTATATGCCATGTCTTTTTAATACATTTTATTTCCTTTTATAATATAGCTTCCATTATTTAAAGTAGCTTCTTCCACTTTCACTATATTATTTTCTTCAAAAATTTTATTTATCATATCTAAGTTTATATGCTTTGAATCAGATATTTCCATAGTAAATTCATCATCTACGCAAATTATTCCTAAATAATCATGAATATTTCCATACTCATCTTTAGTTAATTCTTTTTTTACATTCATTATATAATTTGACATACTCTCACTCCTATCTTCTTAGTATGATAAGAGACGTTTATTTTTATTCTTCTTTCTCTTTATTTTCAATTAATTTTAATGTTTCTAGTTTTGAAAGCTCTTCATGTCTTGAGTATTCTACCTCAAAATATCCTCTTCCACTTGTCATAGCTTGTAAGTCTGTTGCATATGTGAATAATTCATTCTCTGGAACTTCTGCTATAACAGTTTTTATAATTCCTTCTCCTTCCATACCAAGTATACGTCCACGCCTTTTATTCATATCAGATATAATATCTCCCATATTTTCATCTCTAATATATATTGATACTTTCATTATTGGTTCTAATATTATTGGTTTTGCAAGTTCTATTCCTTTTTTATATGCTATTGCTGTTGCAATCTTAAATGCCATCTCTGAAGAATCTACTGCATGACTTGAACCATCATAAAGTGTTGCTCTAAGTTCTACCATTGGATATTCTAATAGAACACCTTTTTTCATACAATCTTCTAATGCTTTTTCTACTACTGGAATAAAGTTTCTTGGTACTGCTCCTCCAACTACCTTATCTACAAATTCTAATCCTTGCTCTCCATCTGTTCTTCTTTCAAATTTTATTTTTACATCTCCGTATTGTCCATGTCCACCAGATTGTTTTTTATGCTTTCCTTGGACATCTGAGTGACTAGTTATAGTTTCTCTATAATTAAACTTAGGTTTTTTAAATATTACCTCTGCTCCAAACTTATCTTTTAATTTACTTTCTACTACATCTAAATGTAATTTTGATATTCCACTAATAATTTGCTCACCTGTAGTTTCACGTCTTTCTAATACTAATGATTTATCCTCTTCAACAATTTTACTTAGTCCTAAATTTATTTTATCCTCACTCCCCTTATCTTTAGGATAAACTGCCATATGCATCATTGGCTTTTTAAAATTTAATTTATCATAAATAACATTGTAATCTAAATTAGTTATAGTATCTCCAGTTTCTAATGAATCACACTTAGCAATTACTCCAATATCTCCAGCAATTACTCGGTTTGTTCTTTCTGTATTTTTACCTTTTATAAAATATAAATTATTTATTTTCTCTTCAACTTCTTTATTTCTATTTATCACCAAATCATTATTATTAACTTCCCCTGTTATAACTCTAAAGTAAGAAAGCTTCCCTGCAAATGGGTCCATCGATGTTTTAAATATAAATGCCGAAAATCTTTCTTCTTCATCTAAACAAATATGGTCTGTTTCATTATCTTCTCTTACACATTTTTGAGCTAATGATAGTTTTGGATCTGGAAAGCACATTGCAATATCTTCTATTAAGCACTCTACTCCCACTCCATTAATCGCACTTCCACACATAACTGGTGCTATCTCTCCTCTAGCACATCCATCTAATAAACCATTATAGATTTCTTCCTCTGTCAAAAATCCTTCATTAAAATATTTATCTAATAGCTCTTCCCTAGTTTCTGCAACTGCTTCTGTTATCATCTGCTTACATTCACTTACTTTATCTATAAGTTCCTTTGGAATTTCCCCTTCTTCCATTTTCTTTGTTTTAGGATTATATATTCTAGCTCTTTCTGAAATTATATTTATAATTCCCTTAAATTCATTTTCTTTTCCAATCGGATATTGAATTGGCACTACACTTATTCCAAATCTTTCTTTTAAATCATTTAACGCTCTATCAAAATCTGAGTTTTCTCTATCTAACTTATTTATAAAAAATGTTCTTGATAATTTTATTTTATTACAATACTCCCATGCCTTCTCTGTTCCTACTTGAACTCCTGATACAGAACATACTACAATATTTGCCACATCAACGGCTCTCATCCCCTGAATACTCTCCCCATAAAAATCAAAATATCCTGGAATATCTACTAAATTAATTTTTATATCGTCTCTTTCCACAGGTACAACAGATAGTGATACTGAATAACCTCTTTTCTTTTCTTCATTATCAAAATCACTTATTGTATTTTTATCTTCTACCTTCCCTACTCTATCTATTAACCCACACCTATATGCTATTTGTTCTATTAAGGATGTTTTTCCAGTTGCTCCATGACCTATAAATCCAATATTTCTAAGATTCTCTATACAATACTCTTTCATACTATATGCATATATCTAAATTGATATATGCTTTTTCACCAGCCTTTCACAAACTTCTTTTGTTTTATATTTATGAAAAGGTTTAAACTAGTATGAAGATTTTTCTTCTATTATTGTAGTAAAACATCTATTATTAGTCCTTTTTATGCACCTTTCTTCCTTTATGTTAATTAGATAATTTCAAAATACTCTAAATATATTTCTTTTGACTCACATACTCTTTGGATTATTCTTTCTGCATCTCTATTTGTTTTTATTTTTAATCTATATGTTGCTACACTAAAATCATTTTCCTCTCTTTGAACTTTTGTATTAGTAATAATTACACTATTACCTTTTATTAAATCTTGAAATAACAAATATCTATCTCCTTTTCCTCTTATACTTATTTCAAATTGTTTATTGTAAAAGTTTTTAGAAATCCTTGTTAGAACCTCAAATACTATAAGTATTAAAATTGTTGTGCAAATTGAAATTAAATATAATCCACATCCTATTGCAAGACCAATTCCTGCCACACACCAAATTCCTGCTGCTGTTGAAAGTCCTCTAATATTTCCACTATCTTTTAAAATAATTCCTCCACCTAAAAAGCCAATTCCAGAAACTACTTGAGCCGCTATCCTACTTGGATCTACTCTCACATTTTCTTCAAGTACTGCAAAGAAACCATATTGTGACACAAGCATTATTAATGCTGCTCCAATACATACTAATATATGAGTTTTTATCCCTGCTTGTTTTGAATGTGTTTCTCTTTCATATCCTACAAATCCTCCAAGTATTGCTGCAATCATTAATCTAATTATAAAATCCCATGGCATATTCATACTTTCCATATAGCTAAAATAGTTTAACATTTCTATCACTCCTATTTATTTTGATAAACTATATCTTTACCTCTTTTCCCTTTTTTATGTAAAAAAGCTATTTCTAAAAAATTTAGAAATAGCTTTCTCTTAACTATAACAAACCACAATAGTTCCTGGTGTTATATTATTATATATAGTTTCTGCTGTTTTTGGTGGTAAATTTACACATCCATGAGACCCATCAGTCTTATAAATATTTCCTCCAAACTTACCATTTCTCCACCATGCATCATGAAGACCTATTCCTCCATTAAATGGCATCCAATATTTTACTGGTACATCATAATTTGCACCTTTTAAGTGTGTATCATGTTCTTTATACTTTACATAATATACCCCATCTGGTGTTCCATCATGTTTACTTACATTCCCTGTAACTACATCACTTTCAATAATAAGTTTTCCATCTTTGTAATACCATAATTTTTGCTTAGGAATATTTACTTCTACATAAGTATTTCCAAGACCTACTGTTCCATATGGTAATCCTTTTTGTGAATATACTGGTTCTCTTGTGACAGTTTGCCCATTCTCTATATTAGATATTAATTTCTCAGTTTCAGCTTGGACATTTATTTTCCACCCAAAATCCCCACCTTTAACTGTTGCCATTGTACCTAAAGAAGTTTTAAATGTTCTTTGTATTCCAACTGTATCATACTCTTTTGCTAATCCTTGTACATATGCTGTAACTTTGTCAGTATTAATATGTACATTCATATCTTTATCTACATATAGCCACTCATTGATAGTATCTCCATCTAAAACTACTGTATTATCACCAAAAACATATGTTACCTTTGTACTAACATACTTGTCCAATGTTTTTTGAGCTTCTATTGTTTTAGTTGAATCTTTTAAATATGTTGGTTTTTCATAACATCCTAAACTTTCTACATTTACTTCTTTTTTATCATTTTCAACTGCTTGTAATATAATTGTGTCTAGTTTACTTACGTCTACTTTATCACCTTCAACAGAATCTATTATTACATATTTACCATTTTCATATTTAAATCCTGCATTTTTTGGAGCTTGTTCACTATCAAAATCAAATATTTTATTTAATGATTTATTTAATAATTCCTTATTATATGTTTGTGTAATATCTATCTTTTTATAATTATTATTAAATATTTGACTTACCCATAAAAATGGATTTTGCTTATTTTTTAACTCTGTAGCTTCTGCACTCACATTATATTTTACACCTAAATCTTGTGTATCTACATATCCAGAAACTCCATTACGCCCTTTTATTTCTAACTTATAGTCATTTATTTTTTCTTCAACTAATTTTGTCCCACTTTCAACTGTTCTACCTGATACACTAATATTATTTATTGTAGAACCAAAGAAAAAGTGATTCATAAAGTAAAGTGAAAAACCTAAATACCCAACTATAATTATAGCTATTGCTATAATAATACCTATTATTACTTTTTTCATAATACCATTTCTCTCCAAACTTAATATCTATTCCTCTCATCTCAATCTTTATACCAAGTTTAGATGGTAACATTATACCAATAGTATTTTCTTAAAGCAATGCTATCTATATTACAGTTTATTTACATCTTCATATTATTTACTATTAATCTATCACCGCTCACCCTTTTTTCTAGAAAAAGCTCCATAGCCATTATTCTAAAAGCAAGGTATTTATCAATGATAAATACCTTGCTTTTTTTCTACTCTTCAAAATTTATTTTATCTTTTATTATATATAATGGTCTCTTATTTACTTCATCAAACATTCTAATTATGTATTTACCTAATATAGATAGTACTCCTAATAATATGGCTACTACAAAGTTAATATATGTTATTAAAATAAATGTATCACTTATACTATGTTTTATTATTAAGTCAACAATCATCCATATTATCTGAACTCCAAATACTATAAAGAATAACATAGATAACCCACCAATTAAATTAATAGGCTTATGTGAAAATGATATTATTCCATCTTCAGCTAGTTTAAGCATTTTCTTTAGTGGATATTTAGATTCTCCAGCAAATCTTTCTGCTCTATCAAATTCTACATAAGTTTGTTTGAATCCAAGCCATGAAACCATCCCTCTTACAAAACGATTTTTTTCTTCCATACTATTAAATACATCGACTACTTTTCTATCCATTAAACGATAGTCACCAGTATTCTTAGGTATGTCTACATCTGACATAAAGTCTAAAAACTTATAAAAATATTTTGCTGTTATAAGCTTAAAGAAACTTTCTCCATCTCTTTTCTTTCTTTTTGCATAAACTACATCATATCCCTCTTCCCAATTCTTAACCATGTCTGCTATAAGTTCTGGTGGATCTTGAAGATCTGCATCTATAACAACTACAGCATCTCCCTTTGCTTCTTTTATTCCAGCAGTTACTGCAATTTGATGTCCAAAATTTCTAGCAAAATCTATTATTTTTATATTTCTATCTTCTTTTGCAAACTCTCTAAGTCTTGGAAGTGTATTATCTGTTGACCCATCATTTACAAAAATAATTTCATAATTATAGTTATGTAACCCTTCCATAACACTCGTTAGTCTTTTATAACATTCATCTACAACTTTTTCTTCAAAATACATAGGAACTACTACTGATACTAATTTTTTCATTTGTTCATCACCTTAATATTTAAATTTCCTATACTACTTTACCATTTTTAATATACTTTAACAAGAAAGAAAACCATCTTACATGCTACTCCTATGTAAGACGGCTCTTTCTTATTTCTTTACTTTATTCTCATAATTATAGTAATCATTATTTATAATATATTCTGCTACTTCATATGCTTCTTTTAAATGCTTTCTTTCTTTATCACTTGGATCTCCAATTATAGTTCCACCTTTTATTACAGTAGCATTAACTTTTGTGTTTAAAAGATTTCTCCCCATAATAGGTGCCTCTTCTTTTGCTCCAAGTAAATTTAAAACTGTTGGCATTATATCCATATGTCCACCTATAGTATTTATAGTTTTCCCCTTTAATCCTTCACTATAAATTATAAGTGGTATCTTTCTTTCATACTCTTTCCACCAGTCCCCCTCTAACTTTATATCAGCTAACTCATCTTGATAATATTTATGCACTCCACCATGATCTCCATAAATAACCAAAACTGTATCTTTCATTAATTCTAACTGTTCTAATTTATTTATTAAAAATCCTATTTGCTTATCTGCATAATATGAACTTTGAAAATACCCTCCAAGTTTTGTCTCGTCTAAATCTTTAGGTAAATCTAATTCTCTATAATCTTCCTTTATATCAAAAGGTCCATGATTAGATAAATTAGGGATCATAGAAAAGAATGGTTCTTTTACAGTCTTAAGCTTATCAATATATTGATTATAGAAACTTTTATCTGATAATCCAAAACCTACAATCTCATCAAGTTCATATTCATTCCCATCCCAAATATTTTTAAATCCTAATGCATTTTTATGAGCCTCTGCAAAATTATAGTCTCCACCTGGCTCTGCTCTAGTTGATATTGCTGTATATCCATAGCCTTCTAAAGTTCTTGCCATTGAAGGATATTGTGAAAATGGATTACTAATAAAAGTTATGCTATCTCCTAAAGTTAACATCCCTGTATTAGCCATCATATCACAATCAATACTATTTCCACCATTATTCTGCTCATATACATTATCAAAATATAATGAATACTCTATAAGTTTATTTAATACTGGTGTAACTTCTTGTCCATATACTTGTTCACCTATAACAAAGTCCTCTAAAGACTCCATTTGTACAAATATAACGTTCTTTCCTTTAAGCATTCCAAAGTACTCATTCTCTTCTAAGTTTTCATCATTTTCCTTAAACCATTCATTCACTTTATTTATTTCCTCTAAATCTGGCTTCTTTGTGTATGCTTGTACCGCTTTATAATCCTGTTTTATAGTATATGCAATTGGCCACATACTCCTCATTTCAACAGCAGAACCCCAATCATCTTTTAAAAATATTGTTCTTCCATTATCAATTTTCTTAATATCAAACTCATAATAGCTTCCATAAACAGTTATCATAGATAAAAGTATTCCAAAAGTAGCTACCTTTAAATTTCTCTTCTTATTTAGGAAAGCTTTTGTTTTTATTAAAATGATTAAAAGAATCGGAATATCTAAAATATATAAGATATCTCCCTTACCTATATTAATTAAACTTCTGTTCATTGGATTAAATAATCCTTCATACAATAAATATCTAATTCCTAAATATTCACCAGAAGCTCTAAAATACCATAAATTTAAAATTAAAAAACCACTATATAAAATATCAATAATTATTAAATATATACATTGTTTTTTCTCTTTAAATAAATATGTTAGAAATATTAAAATAAGTATACATGCTAGTTGTGCTGGTAAAAGATTTATTATTGGGAAAAACGCTGCCACTCCATATCCTGTTTTAGACGTTCCTACCAATATAAATAAGATAGTTTTTAAAACTAATAAGAAAAATATACCCCAAATTATTGCATTGCTAAATTCAATGCTTCTATTTTTTTTATTCCATATTTTTTCAATGTTCATAAATTTCTCAATCCCTTTATTACCCCTACTTTTTTTCTTTAAATGTCCAAAGTTTACTTCCTACAAAGTTTATTAATGTTGTTATTACTAAAACTAGTACTTGTGCTATTGTCTTATTTAAATCAAATTCTTTAACTAATATATATAATAATCCATTATTTATTCCAAGAACTATAAGATTTACTATTATAAACTTTATTATTGTATGAACTGACTTACTTTTTGTTTTAAATACCCATATATTGTTCCATATATAGCTATTTATCATACCAATTCCATACCCTATAGAATTGGCAAATATATAGTTTAATCCACATAATAGTAAAATATTATATACAATCATATTTATAACTGTATTTAATATCCCTACAAATCCAAACTTAATTAGCTTTTCCATTTTTTATCCTCTCTAAACCTGCTATTGCCATTATTATAAATATCCATGAAACTATATATGCATATCTTCCCTGTGTCTCTGTTATAAGATATGTAATTCCATATCCACAGAACATGATATAAAATAAATTGATTAATCCATTTCCTTCTTTAGATCTTTTCTTATTAAATAACCCTATAACTACAAATAGTAACATTGCAGCAAATACTAATTGGAATATTCCAAGTCCTCCATCATTAAAATCTATAAACATTTGACTTGGCTTCATATTAAGCTCAGTCCAATACATTCCTGATGCAGTTCCTTCGCTCCATTGTAATACATATTTCTTTAAGTAGAATCCTGCTAAAACACTTTTAGGTGTCTCTGTTAATCTATCATAAATTATTTTGTCACAAACCTTTGTTATCTCTTGCTTATTAAAATGACACTCAGCTGGTATAGCAGCATCTTCTGGATTCCATCTTCCACCACTTTGGATATTAGTTCCTTTAAGAATACTTGTTATATTAGGCTCCGTTCCATTTGTTAATAATGTATTTGTAACTCCTGCTTTCATAAGTATTAATCCTGTTCCTACAGTTACTAACTGAAATGCTATAAAAATTACAATTATATTTTTTGCCTTTAAAGTCCACTTATCTTTAGTATAAATTATTAAGAACATTGCCATTGCAACTACAGTTACTAATGCAACCATTCTAAATAAATTTCCAACTCCAAGTGCTAATCCAGCACCAAAAAGCCACCATGGATTTAATTTCTTTTTTATACAAAGAATAAAAATATATATGCTTAACATATAGAAAGGTATTGCTAAATTTTCTGTTACAAGTACACCAACATACGTTATAAAAGGAGGAAACACTGCTGCTAAAATCCCACCAATTAATCCATATTTTTCACTATCAAATACTTCTTTTACTATTCTATACATTAAGTATATACACCATAGTCCTAAAATTAAGTTTACAACTTTCATTGCTAAGATATTATGTGTAAATAGTTTTATCATAAGTGCCATATACACCGCCATAGGCACTAGATGAGGAAATCTTCCTAAATATCCTGTTCCTATAAAGGCTGAATTATTACCAGCTAAAAGTTGTTGTCCACTTACATACATAGTATGAAAATCTGACTGCGGCATTGTATTTGCATTTAACATCCACAATATTCTAAGAATTGCACCCCATACTATAATTATTATCACTTTGCTTCTTACAGATAGTTTCTTATTATTTACAATAAAAATACCACCTATAAACGTTAAAACATATACTGCTATTGTAATTACTGTAGATATATCAAAATCTTTTGTATATACTGCAACTGCACCTAGGGCTGTTATTAAAACAAGCCCTATTAAAATTTTAAGTGCATTAGTTACAAAGGCAGTAAATCCTAGTCTAAACTTTTCCATTTACTTTCTCCTAACTTTTCATCAAATAAATTTATTCCATTTATTGCAAGTACAATAAATATAAAACACACTATAAATGTGTATCTATCTTGTCTCTCTGTAATCAAAAACATTATTCCATAACCACAAAATATAAAGTATAGAAGATTAATTTTCTTATTCTCTTTTATTTTTTTAAAATTAAATAATCCTATAAAAGTAAATACTATTAATCCTAAATAAAAAAGCTTCATAAACCATATTCCATTTTGGCTTACTCTCACTTTCATATCAGAATCCTCTAAGCTATGCTCTGCCCAATAGGCTCCTGAAAATTCACCATTACTCCAAATACCTGTATATTTTTTATAATAAAAATTTATTAAATCATTTATTGGAGTTTTAGTTAATCTTTCAATTATAATTCCCTTGCAAACTTCCTCTATCTTTTCCTTATCAAAATTATATAAATCTGGAATTATAGCATCCTCATGAGTCCAGCCTCCACCACTTTCTATATTAGTTCCCTTAAGTATATTTGTTATCTTAGGCTCACTTCCTACAAAAAGGTGTTGTTCTGTAAATCCAATTCCTTTTAATCCAAAGCTCATAAAAACTAATGGAATTATAAAGCCTAATATTAAGACTGCACCCTTCTTTAATCTTTCCTTTGCTCCATAATCTACACAAACTAATATGTATAAAATAAATGCAGCTACCACTATTGTAGCAACCATTCTAAAAAGGTTTCCAATTGAAAGTGTAATTCCTGCTAAAAATATTCCTAAATAAGATTTTTCTTTATGTATATACTTTATAAATAAATATATTGCAAAAATATATAATGGAATTGCTTGATTCTCATTACAATATACTGCTGTATATAAGATTATTGGTGGATAAAAAGCCATTAAAAATGCACCTATCTCTGCATATCTTTCTTTTTTAAATATTTCCTTAACTAAAAGATATATCCCTAAAATCCCTAGTGTTGAAAATAGACAATTAGCAATCTTTACTGCTATAAAAGTACTACTTGGAAAAAACCATCTCATAAAACTTGCAAACATTAAAGGTATTGTTAAATGTGGAAACCTTGCATAGTATTCAGTTCCCCTTAACTGATTAAAATCTCCATTTAAAATTTCATATGTGGTACTATATATTCCATTGTAATCTGATACTGGAATACTATTTATAGAAAACACCCATACTAGTCTTATAATTAATCCTACTAACATAAGACAAATAACTATATTTCTGCTTTTAACATTTCTTTTTTTCAAAAAATATATTAGCGCTCCACAAATACAAGTTATAACCAAGAAAATTATATCCACTTTTCCAAACTTATCACCAATTTTTTTTAATGCTTCATATGATGTAAACACAATTAATCCAATAAGAAACATCAATGCTACATTAACAAATCTAATAAATTTTAGACTTCCCCTATTCCACATATTCAATTTTATCATTATTCCCCCTTAAACTACTAAATTACTTTAGTTACCCTATCAATTTTATCATATCTGCTAAATTTTTTATACTTCTTTAAATATTTCACTTCTTATTATTCCCTTATTTTTTTCTTAAAAGTAATATTAATCCATTTAATTTGTTATAATTAAATAGTTATTATTCAATTTTTTTCAAGAAAGGGGATTATTATCATGAAAAAAAAATTGCTTTATCTACTTGGAATTATTTTATCACTTTCCATTATATATGGCATAATATTTTATTTTAGCTTTTTTCAAGGAAATGCCTATGTAAAAGATGGTATTGTTCATATAAGTGCAGTAGATAAAAATAAACTTAAAGATTATAAACAAATTAAAACAGATTATAAAATACCAACACCTAAACTCCAAACTTTATCTAATGTATCATTTAAAGTACTTGATAAAAAGCTTCCAAATACAATTAAACCACTACTTTATGGTGATCGTTATTACTTACCATTAGATTATATAGCTAATATATATGGCTTTACTTACTCTAATAAAATACTTAAACATAAAGATATAACTATTAATTTATCAAAAAAAACATGGTTTATTGATGGACGACCTTATGATCCACGTGGTATTCTTTTAAAATATAATAATACTGACTATATTTCTATTTCAGACATTGAATATCTATTTAATTCAACTGCAATTTTTGACTCTGAAAAAAATTCAGTATCAATATTAAAATCATCTTTAGATAAAAGAGATGACGGTCCTATTCCACTTAAAGATGGAAAAGTAGCCTTATTAAGATTTGAAGATGTTGCACCTGGAAATACATTTGAATCAACTCTAGCACAAGCTAAATTCAAAGCAATAGGAGATTTAATGTACAAAGATGGTCTTAGATTTAATGTTGCTTGGGTTCCTAGATATATTAATCCTGAGCGTCACATTGATAATGATTTAGTTACTACAGAAAGCTTCTCTAATGTTGGCTTTGTAAATATGCTAGATTATTTAGTTAATAGTGGTGGACAAATTGGTCTTCATGGATACACTCATCAATATGGAGATACAATAAGCACAGTAGGAAGTGAGCTTACTAGAAAAGATAATCCCACTGATGCTGAAACAAGAAAAGTGATAGAAAGTGGGATTTATACAGCTGATTACTTAAATATCCCTGTTAATTTTTTTGAAAGCCCACATTATCATGCAACTACAAAACAAAAAAAAATTATAGGTGAGTACTTTCAGTATCAATATGAACCCTACAATATTTTTAAATATACAGCTTTAGAACAAACCTCAAGTGAAAATTTATTTATTCCAACACCTCTTGGTTATGTAAAAGATAGAGATCCTAACAATATAATAGAAAGATTAAAATCCCATCCACCTAACTTTTTAGCTTCTATGTTTTATCACCCAAGTTTAGAAATGGAATATATCTCATTAAATTCTAATAATGATACTTTTAATGCTACATTCAATAAAAACTCTATTTTAGAAAAACTAATAAAATCACTTAAAGAAAATGGATATACAACAATTCATCCAACTGATTTTGGAAACTAATTCAAATACTAATAAAGCAGATGAAAATTTATTTCTTCATCTGCTTATTTTTTAAATTTATTATTCTTAATTTATACTAATTTTCTTTTTTGACTTACACTTAATTATCTTCTTAGCCATTACTAAACCTATTCCTATTATTCCTCCAATAGAATCTATTATTACATCCAACATTCTACCTGCACGTCCTACAATAAACAATTGATGTATCTCATCTATAATAGCATATCCAATAGTTAAGCTAAGTCCTATAATTACAGCCTGTTTCCTACCACAATGAAAACTAAATGTATTGACAGCAAGTATTGCTAATATTGCATACTCTATAATATGTGCACTCTTTCTAATTATAGTTATCACTATATCAATATATGTTCCATCTATATTGATTCCTAAACTCTCTATAATTTTAAGTACTAAATTGCTTTGGGCACTTGAAACCTCAGCTGGTTGATTTGACATATAAAAAATAAATATCATCCATCCAAGTAAAGCACCTATCCAAATCATCTCTTTTCTCTTCATTTACTCCCCACTTTATACCTATTCTTTCCTATTTTAATATAAACTTTCTATCTCGTAAAGAATTTCTCTAAGAAAGTATATCTATTTTATTTACTTATAAAAGTTAGGACTATTACAGATTTCTAGCTATCTAGTAAAAAATTAGAGGATTCATATATTAGGCGGATTTTGTGATAACTACCTAATATATAAAATCCTCTATTAACTCTAAGTCTCCCACAACTAAAGTCGTATGGTTTTTGAGTAATCCTACTAATACAAGTAAGGTTACCTATCTTCTACTATATATCTATTTATATATGCTAAAGACTCCTCAATTATACCTTGACCTCTTTCAATATCTTCTACTTTTAATTCTAAGCTTCCCATTCTTTGATTAATCATAAACAACGCATCTTTTACATCATTTAAAAGTTTATCTTTAAATGAAATTTGATTTCCAAATTCATCTATTAAAATCTTTTCAGGTGGTTGGCCACATTCAATACATTTAATAAAGACTGTTTCTTTATCCGTATCTAAAAATAATTTAAATGTATCATTCTTGCATTCTCCACATGTAGAAACTAAAAAATACCCACTATCATTTAAATCATATAATTTCTTATCCCTACACTCACTACATATTGCTTCTACTTTCTCTTCAACACTCTTTATAAAAAATTTATTTCCACTACAGCCTTCTTTATGACACACAACAGTTCTTATCATATATACCCCTCCCTCAATAACAAGTCATCTCGCTTCCTAAATTAATTATATGATTACTCTACATTTTTATTCCTATAAAAAATAAAAATATCATGTATTACATGATATTTTAAAATCTATCTATTTCTTCTTGAACCTCTTTTATTTTCTTATCAATTAAATATGTTTTTTTATTTGCCAAAATTAAATCCCTTTTTTCAAGTTTAAGCTCTTTAAGCATTTCCTTTAGTTCATCTAGTCTTTTCACAAAAAACACTCCCTATTGTTAGCATTTATTTTAATACCTTTTATAATATGCTATTTTTATTTTATATGTTCTCAAAATAAAAGTATTCAATCTTATAAATTACTTTTCTTCTATTATAATACTATATTTGTAATAATATAACTCTTTTTTAGAAATTAATAGTAAAGCTTTTTTGAACTTAAATATAAAAAAGCCATGAATGTAAATTCATGGCTTCCACCTTTTGGTGGAGATAAAGAGATTCGAACTCTTGACCCCCTGCGTGCAAGGCAGGTGCTCTCCCAACTGAGCTATACCCCCAAAATGGTGGACCTTCAGGGACTCGAACCCCGGACCTACCGGTTATGAGCCG
>NZ_JBOGCC010000227.1:0-11678 GCF_051656525.1 Clostridium sp.
AATTCTTATGTTGTAGCTTTCTACTTTGTTCTCATCTAAGAATTCTTTAAATTCATTTAATGCTTCAGCACTAATAGTTATAAAATCCATAAATAAAACTCCTTTCTTTTGTTTAAAATAATATTAGCCATAAATAGTATTAGCTAATATATCACATTTTAACATAATATATTAGCTAAACTATATTTAAAATATTGTTAAATTTAATATTTTAAATTAGTGGCATCCACCACCACATGAACCACATCCACCTGCTGGTGCAATAACTGGTTTAAGTGTTAAACCATTTCCGTTGTTCTCATCTGATGAAAGAATAATAAATCCACCAAACTCATCAACTAATCTACTTTCCATTACAAAAGTAATGTCATTTATAAGTTCAGTAGTATCATCAGCACCAGCTTCATCAACTGTTATGTTGAAAACAGGACCACTACAAGCCATACCACCTAAGTTTATTCTTATGTTATAATTTTCTACTTTGTTTTCATCTAAGAATTCTTTAAATTCATTGTAAGCTTCTTCGCTTATTGTTACGTTTTTCATAATTTTATCTCCAATCTTTATACTTATTTTATGAGATGATTATAGCATAAATTAAAGCAAAGTAAAATAGTCAGAATTAAAAAATTTTATAAACAAATATCATTTATATAGAAGGAATTAAAAGAAAAAGATAGAATTTAATTTATAAAGGGTGAATTTATGATATTATAAGTATTATTAAAAGATTAGAAAGGATGGTTTGGGTGAAACCATATAATAGAAGTTTTTTATTAGAAAAAATAAAAGAATACAATAAAGTTATAAAAGAAAATGAAGTTGGAAGTCATAAAATTGTTTTAAGTAAAAATAGTGAGAAAACTTTAAAAGGTTATGGATATGAAAAAGTAAATGATTTAGATATAGAAACACTAAAATTATTTAACAATGATGATTTGGTAATGGAGCTTTCAGCAAAAGAAATAGAAGGAACTTACGGAATCATAAAGAAAGCAAGAGGAAAGGTTGGAGTAGTAGGATTAGGATTAGGATATACAGTTGTAGAGTTTGCAAAAAGGAAGAATGTAAAAGAAGTAATAGTATATGAAAAAGAAAAGGATGTTATAGAACTATTTAAGGAAAATTTTGGAGATGTTAGAAAGATAAAAATAATTCATGAAGATGCATTTAATGCAAAAAAAGAGAAATTTGATTATTTTTATGTAGATATATATGGATATGAATTAAATGAAGATATAGTTATAGATTATGAAAAGTTTAAGAAAATTCATGATATAAGAGAATATGTTTTCTTTGGAGTAGAACATTTTCTTTTAAGTGCTAGATATGAAGAGGTAATTTGGGTATTTATACCTGAATTATGGATGGAATTAAGTAAAAGTTCTTTTGCATCATTACAAGATGCTGATTTACTTCCATATTATAAAAAAATAGACAGTGAAAAGGTTAGTTTAGTTCTTGGAAAATTTAAAAAAGTTTTTGATGAAGAAGAATAAATTAAAAAGTTATGACTAATGTAGTCATAACTTTTTATATTTGGTAAAATAAGTATATTAAGAGAGGAGGAGAAATGGTTGAGAAATATTGATAAGCTAAGAGCAGAAATGAAGAAAAGAAATATAGATTATTATATTATAACAAGTAATGATGCACATCAAAGTGAATATGTTCCAGAATATTATAAAGGAAGAGAATATATATCAGGTTTTACAGGTTCAGCAGGGATACTTTTAGTAGGATTGAATGAGGGGATTCTATGGACTGATGGAAGATACTTTATTCAAGCTGAAGAGCAAATAAAAGAAGCTGGACTTAAAATGTTTAAAATGAGAATTCAAGGATGGCAAACTATATTTGAATGGTTAGAATCTAATATGAAAGAGAATGAAGTTTTAGGTTTTGATGGAAGATGTGTATCTATAAAAGATTTTGAGGAGTATGCAAATATAGTAAAAAAGAAAAATGGAAAACTTGAAATTCAAAATGATTTATTAAATGAGTTTTGGGAAGATAGACCATCTCTTTCTAAGGAAAAAATATTTATACATGATGTTAAGTATGCAGGGAAAAAGGCTAGTGAAAAAATAGATGAAGTAAAAGAAGAGATGAAAAATTTAAATGCAGAGAACTATATAATAGCTTCATTAGATGATATTGCATGGCTTTTAAATTTAAGAGGAAATGATGTGAAGAACAATCCAGTTTTTTTAAGTTATGTTTTAATAACTAAAGAAAAAACTACACTATTTATTGACTTAGAGAAAGTTACAGAGGGCGAGTTAGAATATTTAAAAGATCAAAAAGTCCAACTTAAAGAATATGATGAAATTTTTAGTTATGTAAAAGAATTAAAAGGAACTACTTTATTACAGAAAGAAAAGATTAATTCATTAATTGGAAGTATGATTCCTCAGGATATAAAAGTTATCAATGAAATAAATATTACAACAAAGCTAAAAGCTATAAAAAATGAAGTAGAAATAGAAAATTTAAAGGCTTGTCAAGTTAAAGATGGAATAGCTATGGTGAAGTTTATGAAATGGCTAAAAGAGAATATTAAAAAAGAAAAGATAACAGAAATAAGTGCATCAGAAAAAATGACTGAGTTTAGAAGTAAGCTAGATCTATTTAAGGGAACTAGCTTTGATTCTATATGTGGTCATAAAGAGCATGGAGCAATGATGCATTATTCAGCTACTAAAGAAAGTGATTATGAGTTAGAAGGTAAAGGGTTTTTATTATTAGATTCAGGTGGACAATATTTAGATGGAACTACTGATATAACTAGAACATTTATATTAGGAGAATTAACTAAAGAAGAAAGAGATGATTATACATTAGTATTAAAGGGGCATATAAATTTAGCTATAACAAAGTTTTTAAAGGGGACATCAGGTTCGAACTTAGATATAAGAGCTAGAATACCACTTTGGGAAAAGGGGATAGATTATAAATGTGGAACAGGACATGGTGTAGGTTTTTTCTTAAATGTTCATGAAGGACCACAAAGTATAAGTCCAGTACCCAATATAGTAAAGCTTGAACTTGGAATGATATTAACAAATGAACCAGGAGTTTATAGAGAGGGCTCTCATGGAATTAGAATTGAAAATACTATGCTAGTAGTTAAAGAAAGTGAAGATTTAGGCTTTGGAGAGTTTTATAAATTTGAAACAATATCATATTGTCCTATAGATATTGATGGTTTAAATGTTGATTTACTGAATGAAGTAGAGAAAGAATGGATAAATGAATATCATGAAAAAGTATATGAAAAAATAAGCATATTCTTAAATGAGGATGAAAAGAAATTTTTAAAATTGTACACAAGAGGAATATAATAGGGTAATTTAGTTAAAAATAGTAATATCTAAAATAGGAAATAGAAAAAGATTATGATAAAATGTGAGTAAAATATTAATTAGGAGGAAACAAATGTTAAAGTTTTTAGGAAAAGGTAGTGCATTTAATACAGAGCTTGGAAATACAAGTGCATATATAAAAAAAGGTAAGTCAATGATTCTTATTGACTGTGGTGGAACTGTATTTCATGAACTTAAAAAAAGAAATGTATTAGATTTTGAAAATCTTCATATTATAATTACACATACTCATCCTGATCATGTTGGGAGTTTAGGTGACTTAATATTTTACTCTCATTATATAAAGGGAGTAAAGCCTAATATATATTTTCCGCATAAAAAAACTATTGATGATATGCTATCATATGTTGGTGTTTCAAATGAGTTATATAGTGTAGAAAGCAGATATGTAAATTGGATTAAGGATGATGAGTTCGGAAATGTAGATGTAGAGTTTACAAATAATAAGCATGTTGTAGAAATACCAGCGTATGGTTTTTTAATTAAAATAAATGGAGAAAAATATTACTATAGTGGAGATACAAGTGAAGTAAATAAGGAAGCAATAGAACTTTTAGAAAAAGATAGGAATGCTTTAGTATATCATGAGGTAAGTTCACTAGATGTACCTAAAAATCCTCATACAACTATTGAAAAGTTAGAAGAAGCTTTTAATAAAGATGTACGAAATAGAGTATACTTAATGCATCTTGATCAAAGGTTAAGTGAAGAAGATTTAAAGAAAAAAGGATTTAATGTAGTAGAAATAAATTAGAGGGAGAAGATTTTATAGTGTGAAAATACTGTGAAATCTTTTTTTATTAGAATAGAAAAAGATGAACATAGATATAAATAAAAAGAATTAGAGATTTAAAAGGCGTTTTTATGAGAAAAGTAATGGTAAGTGTACCAAAAGTTAAAATTAAATTAAATGGAATATATGTAGAACTTGGTAAAAATATTTCTAAAAAAGTGTATTTTGAAATAAACTAAAAGTAACAAAAAGTTAAATACTATAATTGAAAAGTATAGTATAGTATTTATATGGATTTAATAAAAAAATATACAAATGAGGAGGAAGGAAAATGAAAAAGGGAGGCAAGGTTATAATAGGTATAGTCATTGCTATAATAATAATAGTAGTAGCAATATTTGCAGTCTATTATATATCTTTTAGACCGAAAGCAAGTACAACATTAGTAAATACAGCAAGTTCAGAAATGGCAAATGCAAGTTTAAATAAATTAACACCAGAATATATAAATACAAATGGTGCGGTATTACCAAATGGTAATAAACAGGTTACTTTATCAGGAGAAGAATTATCTAATATAGCAGCATATGAAGTTTCACAAAGTCCATCTATTTCAAAATATGTAACAGGGGTTAAAGTAGAGCCAAACGGTAATAATGAGATAGATGTCTATGTAACAGGAGAGTTAGGTGGAGTTTCTTCACAAGCAAAATTAGAGTTTGAAGTTCAAAATCAACAAGGAAATGTAGTCTTAGAATATGAAGATGGAAAAGTTGGATTTGTAGATATTCCAGAAAGTAAGTTATTTGATAGACTTCGTGATAATAGCTATATAAAAGTAAATAGAGCGAATGATAGTATAGCAATAAATTCAAATGCTATAAATGGACAAACATTAGTTGGTATGAATGTTAATGGTTCAAATTTAAATTTAGAATTTAAAGCTTAAAAATAAGGCTGATAGAGTAATTTCTATCAGCCTTTAATATATTATTTTACAACGATATTAACAAGTCTTCCTTTAATAACGATAACTTTAACAACTGTTTTATCACCAATTGCATTTTTAACATTCTCATCATTTAAAGCAGCTTCTTTTATTCCATCATCATTTAAATCAGAAGGAATATTTATTTTCGCTTTAACTTTACCATTTATTTGAATAGCAATTTCAATTTCATCTTTAATTAATGCACTTGGATCGAATACAGGCATTTTTTCATTGAAGATTGAACCTTCCATTCCAAATAGGCTCCATTGTTCTTCAGAGAAGTGTGGTGCAAAAGGTGCAAGTATTTTAACAAAGTCTTTAGCAACTGAAGTTAAGAATTCTACATTTTTAACTTTTTCATTGTTGTACTTAGTTAATGCATTTACAAATTCCATCATTCTAGCTATTGCAGTATTGAATTGCATTATTTCTGTATCTTCAGTCATACCTTTTATAGTATTGTGTAACCAGAAGTTAAGTTCTTTTTCAGGTTTATCAACAGTCTCTTTAGTTTCACCATTATTAGCTTCACGAACAATATCTAAAGCTCTTTCAATTCTATCAACAAATCTAGAAACAGATTTAACTCCATCATCACTCCATGCTCCACCCTCAGTATAGGCAAATCCAAACATTAAATACATTCTAAATACGTCTGAACCATATTCATTAATGTAATCATCAGGAGAAATAGTATTTCCTTTAGATTTACTCATTTTAAGTCCATCTGGTCCTAAAATTAAACCTTGGTGAGTTAATGATTTAAATGGCTCATCAAATGTTAAGTATCCCATATCTCTTAAAGCTTTAGTTATAAATCTAGCATATAAAAGATGCATACAAGCATGCTCAGGTCCTCCAACATATTTATCAACAGGTAACATTTTATTTATTAGCTCTGGATTAAATGGTGCATCAGAGTTTTTATTATCCGGGTATCTTAAGTAATACCATGATGAGCAAACAAAAGTATCTAATGTATCAGTTTCTCTTTTTGCTGGCTTACCACAACAAGGACAAGTTGTATTAACAAACTCCTCAGATTTAGCAAGTGGTGATTTTCCGTCTGGAGCAAACTCTACATCATAAGGTAATTCTACTGGTAGTTGATTTTCAGGTACAGGAACAGTTCCACAATCATCACAATAAATCATTGGAATTGGAGCACCCCAATATCTTTGTCTTGAAACTAACCAGTCTCTTAATCTAAAGTTTACTTTTTGCTTTCCTAAATCTTTTTTAGCTAAAGATTCAACTATTTTAACTTTTGCTTCATCTGTAGTCAATCCATCAAATTCTCCAGAATTAACTAAAACACCATGTTCACAGAAAGGTAATTCTGTTTCTGAACCATCTTTAGAAGCTATAACTCTGTTTATTGGTAAATTAAATTTTTGAGCGAAAGCAAAATCTCTTTCATCATGTGCAGGAACAGCCATAACAGCACCAGTTCCATAAGTAGCTAAAACATAATCACCAATCCAAATTGGAACTTCTTTTCCATTTATAGGGTGAATAGCATAAGCACCTGAGAATACACCAGTTTTTTCTCTAGTGATTGATTGTCTTTCAATATCAGATTGCTTTTTAGCCATTTCTTGATATTCTTCTACTTTAGATTTTTGTTCTTCAGTAGTTATTTCAGAAACTAATGGATTTTCAGGAGCTAAAACAACATAATCAACTCCACATAAAGTATCAACTCTTGTAGTAAATACATTGAAGCTTAAATCAGAATCTTTAACTTTAAAAGTAACTTCAGCACCAGTAGATTTACCAATCCAGTGTTTTTGCATAGCTACAGTTTTTTCAGGCCAATCAAGAGTATCTAATTTTTCTAATAATTCATCAGCATAATCAGTTATCTTAAAGAACCATTGAGTTAAATCTTTCTTAGTAACTTCAGTATCACATCTTTCACAACAACCATCATGAACTTGCTCATTTGCAAGAACTGTTTGACATGATGGACACCAGTTTACAGGTGCTTTCTTTCTGTAAGCTAAACCTTTTTCATAAAGCTTTAAGAATAACCATTGAGTCCACTTGTAATAATCTTCTGAACAAGTTACAAGTTCATTGTCCCAGTTAAACATAGCACCCATAGCTTTTAATTGTTCTTCCATTTTAGCAATGTTTTTAACTGTTGAATCTTTAGGATGTATTCCAGTTTTAATTGCAAAGTTTTCAGCAGGTAATCCAAAGGCATCAAATCCCATAGGTTGGAATACATTATATCCTTGCATTCTTTTAAATCTAGCCCAAGTATCTACAGGTCCATAGTTAAACCAGTGCCCTGCATGTAATTGGCTTCCTGAAGGATAAGAAAACATTTCTAAAACATAAAGTTTTTTATCTAAGTTTGAAGTATCAAACTTGTAAAGATTTTCTTTAGCCCATTTATCTTGCCATTTTTTATCAATATTAGTTCCGTAATTTCCCATAATAATATTGAACCTCCTATATATAAATATTTAGATTACAAAAGTTAGAGTAAGATTATATAGTTAATATCTTATTTAAAAGGTATCCTAATTTTAAATTTTTAAACATAAAAAAACCTTTCATCTCTATTAGAAAGAGACGAAAGGTAAAATTCCGTGGTACCACTCTTATTAAGAATTAAAAATTCTTCACTTATTTAAATAACGGATAGAAATCCGTACTTGTTTTTAACAAGTAAGCTCATAGACAAGTTCCTATATAAGTAATGTTAATTTACACCAATCATTAACTCTCTAAAAATACTAAATCATAGTACTACTTCTAATCATAGCAATAACATATATAATTGTAATCATTTGACTATAATTATATTTAAAATTAAGCTTTAAGTCAATATTAAAGAAAGTTAAAAGTTATGACTTTTTATATGACTTTAGTAACAATACAAAGAGAGGTTAAGATTTTATAATAAAGGTACAAACTTAAGGAAAAGAGGAGAAGAAATATGAGTTTTGGAGCAATAGGAATTATTTTAATAATTATAATATATAAAGGGTTTATAAATTCAAAGAATGGAAAAACTAAAAAGGTTAAGGATGGAATATTTATAGTACCATTAATATTCTTATATTTTTCAGTAGAACAATTATTAGAAATGAAAATAAATATAATAAATATAGGTATTGTATTAGTATCACTTGTTATTGGTATAGGAGTAGGGATGCTTAGATCGAGATTTTATAAAGTTATAGTGAATTCAGAGGGAGAAGTTGTTTATAAAAGACAGCTATTTGATATACTAATATTAATAATATATTTAGTAATAAAAATAGGGCTTGATATGAGTATAGGATATTTTGATAAAAATCTTATAAATTCAGTAGAAGCAGGAGCTTTATTTATGGCTTTAGCTTCAATTAGTATAAGAAGAGTAAAAATATATATGGATTATTTAAGATTAAAAGGAAAAGTAAATGGATAGAAAAAATAGATTTTTAAAGTTAGAGATAATAATATTAGCCTTAAACTTTCTAATTGCTATGAAAAGCAATTTGGAAAGTTCTAAGGCTTTTTATAATATAAGTTTAATTATTTTAATTTTAGGATTATTAATTTTAAAGTTAGCAATAAAAAATGAAAAGATAGAAGTAGTATTAAATGTAATAACAAATATTGTAGCGATAATGTTATATACTATAAATCCACAAGCAATAGTATATTTTTATTTAGCAATTATTGATAATCTACATTTTAAAAATTTAAAGTTAAAAATAATATCGGTAATTACTACAATAGTGTTTTGTATTATTGGGAGTATTATGTTCTTTTTGAATATGGGAGCGAGTTCTACAGAGTTAACTGAAAATATTTTTGGAATGCTAAGCCCTTATATTGGTTTCTGTATTGTAGAAATAATGATACATATAAGAAATAAAGATAAAAAGAAAATTAGATATTTAAATAAAGAGTTAGTAGAACAAAATAAAAAGCTTGAGGAGTATTCCGAAAAAGTAGAGATTTTAACATTAGAAAAAGAGAGAAATAGAGTAGCACAAGAATTACATGATTCACTAGGACATTATTTAATGGCAATATCTATGAATTTGAATATGCTTGAAAAAATAAAATCAGAAGAAAAAAAGGAAGAAATATTTTTAAAAATAAAGGAGTTAATGAAAGATAGTATTACAGAATTACGTGATACTGTGTATAAATTAAAAGAGGATGCTAAAATATCATTTGTAAAAAGAATATATGAATTAGAAGATAATTTAAAAGAAAAAATTAAATTTATAAATGATATAGATGAAAAAATAGAATTAGAAGATGATAGAGTAAAAGAAGCTTTATATATAACTATAAAAGAATGTATAACAAATGGATTAAAGCATGGCGATAGTACTGAATTTGAAATTAGTATAAAAGTAGATAATGAAAAGATAAAATTTTATATAAGCAATAATGGGAGCTTACCAGAAAAAATTGAAAAATCAAATGGAGTTTTAGGTATAGAAGAAAGAATAGAGAAAATAGGGGGAAGTGTATTATTTGAGCTTAAAGAAAAATTTATGATAAAAGGAGAGATTAAAAAGACAGATGATTAAAGTTGTTATTGTAGATGATCAAAAAATTATTAGAGAGGGGTTAAAGCTTATTTTATCTTTAGATGATGAAATTGAAATAGTAGGAGAAGGAAATGATGGTTTAGAAGGAGTTAGTTTTTGTAGAGATAATGACGTGGATGTAGTTCTTATGGATATAAGAATGCCAAATGTAAATGGTGTTGAAGGAACAAAACTTATAAGGGAACTTGAAAAAGATATAAATGTGTTAATTTTGACAACATTTAATGAAGATGAATATATATTGAAATCTATAAAAAATGGGGCGAAAGGATATCTTTTAAAGGATGCAGACCCAGAAGAAATAATAAATGGCGTAAAGCAAGTAAGTAAGGGGAATATGTTAATACATTCAGAAATAGCAATGAAAATGGCAAGCTTACTTAGTGAAAATAAAAATGAGGTTGACTTAAGAGAACTAACAAAAAGAGAAGAGGATGTAGCAAAGCTTATAGGCGAAGGATTGAATAATAAGGAAATAGGAGAAAAACTTTATTTATCAGAAGGAACAGTAAAAAATTATGTTACTAAAATTTTAGATAAATTAGATGTGAAAAATAGGACAGAGCTTGCAATAAAGCTAAAAAACTAGGAAGTAGGTAGGAAGTAAGACGAAATAGGAGGTAAATTGATGAAGTCATCAATAAATTAGATTAGATGCATATAGGAGATATTAGCAATTAAGCAAAAAAAAGAAAGATGGTGTATAATAAAGATATCAACAAATTAGGAGAGTGATATTTTGGTATCGTCCAGGCAGAATGCTAAAATGATAGCTTTAGTTATTTTAGGAGCTTCTATTTTAGCATTTGGTAGTTATAATTTAAATTTTCAAAATGATGTTACAGAAGGTGGAGTTTTAGGACTAATGATGCTTTTACAAAAGCTATTTGGTATATCTCAATCAATTACAAGTATCGTCATTGACTTTTCACTATTTCTTATAGGTATGAAATTTTTAGGTAAGAAGTTTTTATTATTAGCTTCTTTATCGACAATAACATATTCTATAACTTACAAGTTGTGGGAAAGTATAGGGTTCGTACTTCCTAACTTAACTCATCACATGATTCTTGCTGGTATATTATCAGGAATATTCGTTGGAGTCGGAGTTGGAATTGTATTAAGAGCGGGAGCTGCATCAGGTGCAGATGACGTTGTAGCCATAATTGTTAGTAAGTTTACAAGACTTAAAATGAGCCATGTGTATTATATAATGGATGCGGTAGTATTATTACTTTCGTTAACTTATATAAGTCCTGAGAGATTGATCTATTCAGTGATTGCTGTATTAGCAAGTGGTAAGCTAGCAAGTACTATATTTGAAATAGGTAGAAAAGAGAAAGTAAAAAAGGAAAAGAAAGAAAAAGAAATGGTTGCAAAACCAGCTTTAGTATAGTTCATTTTTTTGGTTGTTTAAATAATTTTATTTAAACAGCCTTTTTTAGTTACCAAAAACACCATACTTTAATATTATATTATGTATATTAAATAAAATAAAATAAAGAGGTGTTACTATGAGAATAAGAGATAGAAGAAATAATTCATCTTTTAAAAATTATAATAATATTCAAAATTATAATTTTGAAGAAGAAATTATTTGTGAGGGAGAAAGATGCAATTTAGATAATGAGCAGACTTGTATAAATAATAAAAATAAATGTAATCCACGAAATTCGTATAATCACCATAATTTATATAATAATCATAGAGTGTGCAATCCATGTAATCCATGTAATCCATGTAATCCATGTAATCCATGTAATTGTGAATGTGAACTTGTAGGGCCAACTGGGCCAACTGGACCACGAGGATGTAGAGGAGTAACAGGAGCAACTGGAGCAACTGGGGCAACAGGAGCAACAGGAGCAACTGGAGTAACTGGAGTAACTGGAGCAACAGGAGCAACTGGAGCAACTGGAGTAACTGGAGCAACTGGAGCAACTGGAGCAACTGGAGCAACAGGAGCAACAGGAGCAACTGGAGCAACAGGAGTAACT
>NZ_JBOGCC010000228.1:0-1407 GCF_051656525.1 Clostridium sp.
AGGGAATTTATATGAAAAAGTTAGCACTTTTATTAGGTTCTTTATTATTAGTTGGAGCAACTGCATCTGCAAAAGAGGCTGTAGTAGCACCAGTAGAAGTATCGAAAGAGGTAGTAGTAGTAGCAGACGTGGTTGAAGAAGTAGTAGTAGAGGAAGCTTTCAGACCATCTGGATACATTGGATTAGAGTACAGAGCATACGGAGAAACTGAAGGGCATGGAGATGAAATTGTAAGAAATGCTCAAGGAAATTTATCAGATACAAACCAAGATACTTGGAATAGAGGAGCGAATAACAGAGCAAGACTTCAAACAACATTTGGAGTTCAAATGACTGAAAATTCTAGACTAGAAGGAAGAGTTAGAGATTATACTAATTTAGATTCTAAAGATGACTCAGTAACAGGAGTAGGAAAAGCTTATGGAACAGAAACTAGATTAAGATACTCTTATAAGCATAATGATGTTTTAACTTCTAGATTACAATATAGAGATGAAGAGAATGATTCTCAAAACTTTGAGTATATGTTAAGATATACAGCGTATCAAAATAAGGGAGGATTACTGTCTAAAGTTGTTTTAGCTCCAAGTTTATATCATTCAATGGCAGCAGATAATGGTGGAAACTATTTAAACACAATTGGTTTAGATATTGAGTATGCAGGTAATTTACCATTTGGATTCACTTGGGACGGAACTTTATACTTAGATCAAAACTTCTATAACCAAGAGTTTAAAACATCAGCTACATCAACTAAGAAAAGATCATTTGATGTAACATGGGAGATTTATTTATATAGAACGTTTGGATTATATGCTGGAGAAAAGACAAATGTAGACTTTAACTTTGTTGGAGGATATGATCCATATATCTTCAGACAATATGAAAGATATACTCCAGCAAAAGCAGCTACATCAACTACATTAGCTGTTCCAGCATTGATAACTGAAAAGAATACATATAGCTTATATACAGCTTTAGATGTATCAGTAAACTACCAATTAACACCTGCTGTTTCTTTAAACGGTGGAGTAGGAGCAGAGTATAGAAACTGGGATAATGAAAACCAATCTACAGCTAATAATTGGAGATGGCAACCATATGCATTCGCAGGTATGAAAGTAAACTTCTAATTCTGTAAATATATAGAAAGTAAGTTTAAAATATTATTTCCTTGTAAGAATTATTCTTACAAGGAAATTTTTTTATAATAATATTTAATATGAGGAGGAAGAATGAAAAAATTCTTATTATATTTTATAATATCAACAGTTTTAATAGCTAATGTTCCAGAAAGAGTTAATAATAATATTGAAAAAAATTCATATACTCAAGATAACTCGAGTATATATGTTAGAGATCAAGAGAGAGCTTATAAAAGAATAGTTTCTTTGGGAGAAAAAGAGG
>NZ_JBOGCC010000229.1:0-23466 GCF_051656525.1 Clostridium sp.
TGGAGAGATACTCACATGAAATTAAGAGGTGAAGTATTAAAGAGTATCGAGTCAAGATTCATATTAGATTGGACATATACTAAAAAGCAAGATATTGATGAAAGCTTTGGTAAATACTTTGAGATAGAGCCAGTAGACGGGAATAGTGATAAAATAGCTATGCAAATAGTTGCCTCAGGTCCAGATGAAGAAAAAGAGCATATTAAAAATGCTTATATGAAAATTATGAATAAGGCAACAAAGAGTATATGTATGCAGACACCGTATCTAGTTCCAGATGAGTCAATTTTAGATTCTTTAAAATTAGCAGGGTTATCTGGTGTTGAAGTAAATATTATGCTACCTGGAAAACCAGACCACTTCTTTATTCCATGGGTTGCAAATAATTATATAGATGTGCTATTAGACTATGGAATAAATATTTATATGTATGATAATGGATTTATTCATGCAAAAACAATAGCTGTAGATTCAGAAGTTTCAAGTGTGGGAACAGCTAATATGGATTATAGAAGTTTTAAACTTAATTTTGAAACTAATGGAATTATTTATAGTGAAGAAAAAACTAAAGAACTTGAGATGAAGTTTAGAGACGATATGAAATTTTGTAGGAAACTTACAAGAGAAGATTTTAATAATAGATCAAAAACTTCAAAAGTACTTGAAAAAATTGCAAGGCTTGTTGCTCCTTTAATGTAGTATAAAAGTCTATTTATAATTAAATCTATAAAATAATTGTTAAGATTATTTTATAGATTTTTTTTGTCAAAATAAAATAATATCTTGATAATAATAAATGTATATTATATAATAATTAATATTAAATAAAAGGAGATAAGTACAATGGAAGATAGTATATTGAAAATTGGAGATTTAGCACCGAAGTTTAATGGGATAGGTTCAGACGAAAAAAAACATAACTTAAGTGATTATAAAGGAAAGAGAGTAATATTATATTTTTATCCAAAGGATAATACACCGGGATGTTCATTAGAAGCACAAGATTTTAAAGAATATAATGAGAAGTTTTTAGATAAAAATACAGTTATAATAGGTGTATCAAGAGATACAGTAAAGTCACATAATAAGTTTATAGAAAAGTATGAATTACCATTTCTTTTAATATCTGACGGAAGCGAAGAAATTTGTAATCTTTATGGGGTAATGAAAGAGAAAAATATGTTTGGAAAAAAAGTATTTGGAATTGAGAGAAGTACATTCATAATAGATGAAGATGGAAAAATAATTGATATCTATAGAAAAGTTAAAGTTAAAGGACATGTAGAAGAGATTTTTAATAAGTAAAGAGAAGCCTAGATAGTAAAATGAAACACATTTTACTATCTAGGCTTTAAATTTTCTTAAATCATTGCAAAAATAGCCATTCCAATTGAAAATATAATTGGTGCAAGGATAACAGTTATAATACCATTAACACCAATAGCAAGAGAACTCATAGCGCCTTCAGTTTCACCAATTTCTAATGCTTTTGTAGTACCAATTGCATGTGCAGATGTACCAAGTGAAAGTCCAACGGCAATCTTATTTTTAATTTTAAATACTTTAGCAATAATAGGATGAATTACGGCACCTATTATACCAGTCGTAATAACAGCTAGAACAGTTACAGGAATTATACCATGTAATTCAGCAGTTACTGATATTGCAATAGGAGTAGTTACTGATTTAGCCATTAATGAGGCAATCATTTGTTTATCTAATCCTACAAAGTGTGAAAGTAAGAATATTGATATAATTCCTCCGCCACTTCCGCAAAGTATTCCAACAATTATTGGAACTAAATTTTCTTTTAATCTATCAATTTGTTTGTAAAGCGGTACTGCTAAAACGACAGTTGATGGAGCTAAGAATAGATTTATAAATTGAGCTCCTTCATTATATGTTTTAAAGCTTATGTGGAAAATTAATAAAAATCCTATAACTAAAATAATAGCGATTAATAATGGATTAAATATAGGTAAATTTGTTTTTCTGTATAAAAGAATACCTATTTCATAAGCTATAAGTGATATAACAATACCAAATAAATCATTATATATTAATATATGCGATAAGGTTGACATATGTATTACACTTCCTTTTTGTATTCCTAATTAGTTTCTTTTAAATTTTTCTTTTTGTCCATTTTGTTTGCAATGGATTGAACAGCTAAACCAGTTATTGTCATAGTAACTGCAGTTGTAACTAGGCAAACTATCAAAATTTGAACAATATTAGCCTTGATTAAACCAAAGGAATTCATAACAGCAACTCCTGCAGGTAAAAAGAAAAAAGCTAAATGGTCTAGGAAAAAGTTACTTATAGTATCAATTTGCTCGACTTTGACAATTTTTAGACATAACGCAATAAATAAAATAATCATTGCAATAATGTTTCCTGGAACTGGAATATGAGTTAAACCTGAAATTACTTCGCCAATAATATAAATAATTAAAATTATTAAAGCTTCTCTAAATAGTTTCATGTGACAGTTCCTCCTTCTTCTCTATAATTTCAATAATACTTTATCACTTAAAGAATACTAAGTAAATAAGAGAAAAATGACAATAATAAGAGCAGAACCTATGAAAACGATATAAAAGAATGACAAAAATATGTAAAACCCTACTAACTAAAGGCCTAGTAGGGAATTTTAAAATAAATTATAATTTACCTTTTGTTCATAAAATATACCTCAAAAACGTTAATTATCTTATACATTATAAATGCAATTATAGATAAAATTACAATGCTCATCATAACCATATCAAGTTGTGAAATTTGACCACCATAAACTATGAGAAATCCAAGCCCTTCACGTGCAACTAAGAATTCTCCCATAATAACGCCAACCCAAGAAAGACCAACATTAATCTTTAAGGTGGCAATTAAAGAAGGTACGGAAGCAGGTAAAATGAGGTATAGAACAGTTTGAAGCTTTGAAGCGTGTAGTGTTTTCATAAGTAAAAGTTTTTCACTATCAATTTCATTAAAGCTAGTTAAAATATTTAAAATAGTAGTCACTAAGGATATTAAAAGAGCCATAGTAATAATGGTTGAAGTACCAGTACCAATCCAGAATAAAATAATTGGAGCTAGAGCTACTTTAGGAAGTGCATTTAAAACTACAAGATAAGGGTCTAAAACTTTAGAAAGTCTAGGACAGAGCCAAAGAAGTAGCGCAATTAAAAATCCAATGACTGTACCTAAAGTGAAACCTAAAATAGTCTCATATAAAGTTATTCCAATATGAGTGAAGAGAGTTCCATTTTGAATAAATTCTTTAAAGGAATTTACTATTCTAGAAGGAGAGGAAGTTAGAAATGGATCTAAGATTTTTAATCTAGTTAAAGCCTCCCAAAGTAGTATGAAAATTAAAAATAATGAAATTCTAAAAAATATTATTTTTATATTATCTTTTTTAATTTTACGTAAATATTCTTCATGTTCTTTAGACATAGTTACTCCTCCATTTCATTCCAAATATAGTTAAAATAATTTTTAAATTCATTAGAATTTCTACGAGAAAAGGGGGTGGTAGCATTTTCAAAAGTAATTGGAATGATTTTCTTTATAATAGAAGGGCGTTTACTTAAGAGAATAATTCTATCGGAGACAGAGATAGCCTCACTTATATCATGAGTGACCATAATAGCAGTTTTTTTCTCACTTTTTATAATTTGATGAATATCATTTGCTACATTTAATCTAGTTTGATAATCAAGTGCTGAAAAAGGCTCATCTAAGAAAAGAATTTCTGGATTTAAAGAAAGGGTTCTAATTAAAGAAACACGTTGACGCATTCCACCGGAAATTTCATTTGGTTTATGATTTTTAAATTGGTCTAAATCATACTTTTTCATTAGGGAGTCTACATATTTTAGATTGTCTTTAAAAAGAAGTCTTCTAATTTTTAATCCAAGGATAATATTATTATAGATGGAGGTCCAAGGAAAAAGATGATCCTTTTGAAACATGTAGCCAATACTATCTAAATTATCTTTTAAGGGGAAATTATTTAGATAAATTTCTCCAGAGGATTGTGATATAAGTCCACTCATAATATTTAAAAGAGTTGACTTTCCACAACCGGAAGGACCAAGAATACTAATATATTCACCACTATCTACAGTAAAGCTAATATTTTTTATAGCTTCAACTTCACCTTTATCTGAATGATATCTTTTTTCTATATTTATAACTTTTAACAATGTCATAATTACCTCTTAAGGTGCTAAAGCTTTATTAGAAAAAGTATTATTTACGATATCAGTAAAAGGTGGTGTGGTTTTTATTAAGTTTTCATCATAGTCTCTTATTATATCCATAAGATGATTAAGTTCTTTTTCAGAAATTGTTGGATCTTTAGCTAAAGCATCAATATCTTTGTAATTATCAATAACGGAAATTAATATATTTAGATCAGTTCCAGGAAAGAAGCTAGATATATTTTCTGCTATTTCTTTTGAGGAATGTAAATGGAAATAATCTTGTCCTTTTTTAATTGCATTTGTGAAAGATTGAATAGTTTCAGGATTTTCTTTCATATATGAATTTGTAGAGAAGAAACAAGTATATGGCATATTTCCAGCTGATTCTCCAATAGATGCTACAATTTTGGCATTACCTTCTTTTTCAAGCATAGAAGCAGTTGGTTCAAATAAAGATACATAATCACCAGTACCAGCTTTAAAAGCAGAGGCAGTTGCTGTAAAATCTAAATTTGTAAGTAATTTAACGTCAGTTTTAGGACTTAAATTATTTTCTTTTATAACATATTCAAGAGACATTTGTGGAACACCACCAGGTCTGCCACCTATAATTTCTTTTCCTTTTAAGTTCTCCCACTTGAAGTTTTCATCTTTTCTAGAAACTAAGAATGAACCATCTTTTTGTGTTAGTTGTGCAAAGAGAACAGGAAAATCTTCACGTCCTTGATTATAAATATAAATTATTTGTTCAGGTCCACAAAAACCAATATCAGCATTTTTTGAAAGTACATTCTGCATAACTTTATCAGCACCTTGTCCTGTTGAAAGGTTAATAGTTATACCTTCATCTTCAAAATATCCTTCATTTATAGCAATATACATAGGTGCATAAAAAACTGAACGAACAACTTCATTTAATCTAACTGTTTTTTTAGAAGAAGTTACTTCATTAGTATTACTACAGCTAACTAAAATAAATGTAAATAAAAAAATACTTAAAATAAAAGAGAGTTTTTTTATAATTTTTTTCATATTGTAATCCTCATTTTAAAATTAATCTTAGTCTATTTTATGTATGAAAATTAAATTGGTTAAACAAAAAAAGACATCTATACAGATATCTTTTTGTCTTTATTTGAAATATTATCTATTTTTAGTTTAATATTTGATGTTTCATAAAAATTAATGGCATACATAAGTGCTTTAGAAACAAAAATACAACATAGAATAATACATATTCCTGATAAAATAATTTGAAGTATATTATTAAATCTTAAATAAGGATAAACAGTATGAATAGTGATAGCATGTACTAAATACATATGAAGCGAGTTTTTCCCAATTTCAGAAATATAGTAATGCTTATTTGGAACTATAGAAAGTATGAAAGCTCCAATAGTAAAAGCTCCAATAAAATGAAAAATTCTAACATAAAGTGGTAAAAATCCTAAATGAATAGAACTTTCATAATTAGTATATTCAAAAAGTAATTCTATAGGTATTTGCTCATTAAAAATATAAAGTATCACTAATATTATTATAGAAAGTACTCCAAGAGAGATTCTTTTTAATTTTAAAAATTCAACATGCTTCTTTTCAAACATTAAACCAGCTATGAAAAAAGGAAGAAAGAAAAATGTTCTTGAGAAACTTCCAATAGTTGCTACGCTAGAATCAAAACCAATTAATAATGAAAACATTATAGAAAAAATAAGCCAAAGTTTTTTATTTTTTATATAGTCTTGAATTATATAAAGGCATGTTAAAGTTAGTAAATACCAAAATGTCCAATGTGTAGATAGTAATGTAAGTTCATAATTATTATTTTGTATAAAGTTTGAATAGGCTACATAAATAATTTGGGCTAAAACATAAAGTTTAAAAGTATGTTTAACTTTTTCTACAGTTGTTCTCTTGCTTTTTTTAGAAAAGTATCCTGAAATGAATGTAAAAAGAGGCATATGAAACATATATAAGAATAATATAAAAAAATGAGTATTTACTTTAGTTGGAGCTGCAAATTCTATTGTATTTCCAATAATTACTACAATTATTAAAAATCCTTTTAAAGTATCAAAATAAAAATCTCTAGTTTTGATTATATTCAAAAACAACACTCCTTGTTTTAAAAATTCACTTAATATTCATCAATTAAATTATATAATAAAAGAAAGATAGATACAAATAAGGGGAAAGAGAATTTATTAGAGTTATGTGATATTATAATAATAAATAATTCTTATATGGAGGGAAAAGAATGATAAAAGCAGTTTTATTTGATTTAGATGGAACACTTATAAATACAAATGATTTAGTATATAGAAGTTTTAATCATGTTTTCAATGAAGTTTTGAAGCTTGGATATGATAAAAAGCAAATTGGAGAAAATTATGGAAGACCATTAGAAGAATCTTTTTCTAAGATAACAAAAAACAGTCATGAGATAGATAATCTTATAAAGATATATAGAAAGTTTAATTTAGAAATTCATGATGAGTTATGTGAAGCATTTTATGGTGCTAAAGATTTATTAAAATATTTAAAGAATAAAAATATTAAAATTGGAATAGTAACATCTAAAAAAGGAGATGTAGCAGAAAGAGGGCTTAAAGTAACAGGGCTTTTAGAATATATAGATTTGTTAGTAAGTCCTGAGTGTACAAGCTTACATAAGCCAAATGGAGAACCAGTAGAATATGCTTTAGAAAAATTAGGAATACTAAAAAGTGAAGCATTAATGGTAGGGGATAGTCCCTATGATATAATGAGTGGAAAAAATGCAGGTACTAAAACTTGTGGTGTAGCATATACAGAGGTAGATGTAGAAAGTTTGAAGAAAACAAATCCAACTTATTATATAGAAAGTTTAGAAGAAATACAAAATATAATTGAGAATTGGGAGGAGTAGAATGAATATACAAATTTTCGGAAGAAAAAAATGTTTTGATACAAAAAAGGTTGAAAGATATTTTAAAGAGAGAAGAATAAAATATTCTTTAATTGATTTAGATGAAAAGGGAATCTCTAAAGGTGAGCTTAATAATGTAAAGAGATGTATAAAAATAAATGATTTAATAAATACAAATGCTAAAGATTATAAAAAATCTAACTTAGATAAAATAAGAGCTATAGAAATGAAAGAAGAAATTCTTTTAAAAAATCCTAAGCTTATAAAATCACCAATTGTAAGAAATGGTAAAGATGCAGTACTTGGGATGAATGAAGAAAAATTTAAAGAGTGGGAGTCAAGTGATGAGTAAAAAGAAATTTAAAGGTAGTGTGGTTTTAAATCCAGTACCAGTAGTTATGATATCAACAAAAGATAAGGAAGGAAAGGATAATATTTTTACAGTAGCGTGGGCAGGAACAGTTTGCACAAAGCCACCAATGTTATCTATTTCGGTTAGACCAGAAAGACTATCTTATGAAAATATAAAAGAAAATATGAGTTTTGTGGTTAATATGCCAAGTAGTGATATAGTTAAAAAAGTAGACTATTGTGGTGTAAGAAGTGGGAGAACAAATGATAAGGTGGAAGAATGTGATTTTACAATGATTCCTTGTGATGAGATAGAAGCTAGTTATATAAATGAATGTCCTGTATCTATTGAATGTAAGGTAAATCAAATAATTCCTTTAGGTACACATGATTTAGTAATAGCAGATGTTTTATGCTCACATATAGATGAAAAGTTAATGGACGAAAAAGGAAAAATCCATTTTGAAAAAGGAAACCTTGTTACATATTGTCATGGAGAATATTATGAAATGCCACAAGAGTCTATTGGGAAATTTGGATATTCAGTAATGAAAAAGAAGGTTGAAAAAAAGGTAAAGACTTCTTCTAACATAGATAAGAAAAGGGAAGAGGTTAAAAATATAAATAAGAAGAAAAAAGAAAAAATTACTAGAAATAAAAAATATAAACAAAGAAAAAGAAAATAGGATTTGCAAAATTTGCAAATCCTATTTTTAATATCTACGTTTATAATTTGAATAAGAGTAACGAGTTCTTCTTCTACGTCTCTTATTGATTGTTCTTATAATAAATAAAATTAGTATTATAATTAGAACTATACCTACAAGAACACCTAAGTAAACAAGGATATTAGCTTTAAATAAATCAAATTTAGATATACCTAAAGAGCCCTTAACTGTTTCTTTGAATTGCCCTGATGTAAGTGTTAAATTTAAACTATCATTTGAAGTTGCTTTCCAAGCACTGTCACCAGTATTATCAAATGTAATTTTAGTGTGAGTTTTATTAAAGTTATTATTATATAACATAACATCACTATCTACAGTAATTGGAGCAGTTATTTCTTTAGTAGGACCAAAGAAACCAAATAATTTATAGCTTAAAGTTGTATTTTCAATAGTTTGCCCTGGTTTCATAAAGACTTCAGGTTTAGCATTGAAGCTATAATCCATAATTTTATTCATATCAGAGTATCTGTGATCAGGTGTGCGCATATCATTAGAAAAAAGAACTATTCCTAGAATGTCTCTACCGTTTCTATTATAAACAGTAGCTAAACAATTGCCGGCATCATTTGTAGTCCCAGTTTTACCAGCAATATTTCCATTCTCCCCTAAAGTTTCATTTCTATTAACTAAATCAACTCTTTTACCAGCAATAGTGATACTTGAATTTTTAAGCTCCATATCTTCTCTTACCCAAGGGGTTTCGAATGCAGCTCTTAAAAGTATGGCTAAATCATAAGCTGTTGTATAATGGTCAGCATTTTGAAGACCATTAGCAGTTACAAAATGAGTATCTGTCATTCCTAATTCTTTTGCCTTTTCATTCATAAGTTTTGCAAAGTTTGCTGAATTTCCTGAAACATAGTCAGCAATCATATAAGCGGCATCATTTGCTGAAAACATTAAAAGTGACTTCATAACATCATTAGCAGTCATAGTTTGTCCAACTTTAATGTTTACACCAGGCCAGTTAGAATGTAATGAATAAGGTGGCTGAATGCTAGCTTCTTTTGTAAATGGGATAGCATCATTTTTATTTGCTTTTTCAGCAAATAAAAGTGCTGTCATAAGTTTAGTTAAGCTAGCAGGATAAGCTTTTTTATCTGCATCTTTTGAGTAAATAACCTCACCAGTTTTTAAATCCATAGTAATTGCATATTTTGCAGTAATATTTGGTTCTGCAGAAGTAACAGTTGTAGTAGGATTTTGTGCTGGTGTATCAGCAGAAGCTACTAAAGAAAAGGGTAAAAATAAAGAAAGTGTGAATATTAATGCGATAAATTTAAGAAGTACCCCTTTTTTGTTTAAAAAATTTGTTTTCGTCAAAGCAATCTCTCCATATCTTTAAATATTTATTTGTGGGACATACATAGAATGAGTATAGCATTTAAAAAGTAGAATAACAATAATGAAAAAAATATAAATTTATTACAAATTATTAATAAAATAAAATATTTGAGGAACAATAGAATATGAGAGGGTGATATTTTGAAGAAGAAGTATAAGATTTTAGGTTTTTTAGTAATAATGGTATTATTTTTTTCAGTAGGAAAATATAATATTGCAAATGGAGGTGAGTTAGAGAAAACAGTTTATTTAACTTTTGATGATGGACCATCAAAAGTTAATACAGAAAGAGTTTTATGGATTCTAAATAAAAATAAAATAAAAGGAAGCTTTTTTGTTGTAGGAAAAAATGCAGTGAAATATAGAGATAAATTAGAAATGCTTAAAGATAGTGAAATGGGAATATATCCTCACTGTAATGTACATAATTATGAGCAAATATATAAGAATACAGAAAGCTATTTTTATGATTTAAATAATTGTAAAAATAATTTAAAAGCAGTTATAGGGGAAGAATATGAATTTAACTTTGTAAGACTTCCAGGTGGTGCAACAAATGAAGTTTCAGCATTTAATATTAAAAATGATATATTAAATAAACTAAATAAAAATGGAATAAATTATATTGATTGGAATGTTGATTCAGGTGATGCTGAAACAGTAGTAGTATCTGCTAATAAATTAAAAAATAATTTTAAAAAAAATTGTGGTAAATATAAAGTTGAAGTAGTATTAATGCATGATACAGATGTAAAAGATAGTACAGTTAGTACACTTCAAGAATTAATAAATACATATAAAAATAAAGGATATACATTTAAAACATTAGATCAAATTTCTAGTGAAGAAATAGAATATTTAATAAATACAAGAGTAATAAATAGAAAGTTTAAAGAAAAAAAGTAGATTTAAAATCTACTTTTTCTCTTTGAATCTATTAATAATATATTCTTTAGCCTTTAATTCTAATGTATCATCTAAAGGTTCTAAAGAAATTTCCTTATTATATTTTTTTTCTAAAGCAAGAGTTAAAAATCTATCAGCAAGCTCTGGATTTTTTGAAAGTAATGAACCATGGAAATAAGTACAAAAAGTATTTTTATAAACGCAACCTTCATATCCATCTTCACCATTATTACCATGACCTTCAATACATTTACCAAGAGGCTTTAAGTCATTTATATAAGTTCTACCAGAATGATTTTCAAAACCAACATATGTTTGATCAAACTCTTCATTATAAATTACTGTATTCCCGATAAATCTTGTGTCTCCACCTTCAGTATAAATATCTAAGATTTTTAATCCTTCAAGCTTTTCACCATTTGGAGCTCTATAATAATTTCCAAGTAATTGATAACCACCACAGATAGCTAGAAGAAGTTTACCATCTTCAACATATTTTTGAAGTCCTTCTCTTTTAGCAGTTTTTAAATCTTCAGAAACGATAGATTGCTCATAATCTTGACCACCGCCAAAAAATACAATATCAAATTCCTCAGGATTAAAAGTGTCATTAAGAGAAGTATTTATTATATTTACCTTTATTCCACGTCTTTCAGCTCTTTGCTTAAGGATAAGGATATTACCAACATCACCATAAACATTTAAAAGATCTGGATAAAGATGACTAATATTAATTTCCATAAAATTTTCTCCTTACCAAAGTTTTTCTATATAGCCTTTTGAATGAAGATATTTTCTATAATTAATCATAGCAGTATAAGTAGCTAAGATATAGAAATTATTATCTTTAGAAGATTTAATCATTTCAGTAAGCTTTTCATAATCAGCTTCAATTTTAAAGTGAGTTTCATTTAAACCAGCTGTTTTAAGTCTTACAGCCATATCATACATTCTCATTCCAGAAATGAATATATCATTTATAGGAAGTTCATGTAGTTTTTCAAAATCAACATCCCAAATCCATGACACATCTCTACCATCAGCATAATTATCATTTAACATGAAAAGACATGAGAAAGGCTCTTTATTTAAGCAAAGAGTATCAATTGCTTGATTATAACCTGCTGGATTTTTTACAAGAATTATTTTAGCTTGTTTGTCCTCTATGTTTATAACTTCTTGTCTACCGAAACTAGAATCTTGTTTACTAAGAGATTTTAAGATAGCTTCAGTTGGCATAGAAAGTTCTTTAGCCATAGCGTAAGCACAAAGACCATTATAAATGTTATAAGCACCTGCTTGACTAATTTTTACTACATCATCATTAATTAAAACTTCAGAACTATTAGGTTCTAAATCAATAATTTCCTTAACAGCATAAGTAAGTTCACTACGTTTGTAACCACAACTTGGGCAATAGAAATCACCAAGATGATTATAAGTTATGTAGTTATATTCATATGGTGCCTTACAGAACTTACAGAACTTAGCATCTGCATTTACTTCAAGCTTAGTTCCCTCCTTAATAGGAACAGAGAAACCATAGAATTTTGTTTCATTAGGTAAATCAAGTTTACCAAGTAGAGATTCATCACCATTTAAGATAAGTCTTGTGCTTGGAGTTTTAACTAAACCTTCCATAATTTTAGAAAGTGTAGTATAAACTTCACCATATCTATCAAGCTGATCTCTAAAAAGATTTGTTATTGTAAGAAGTTCAGGTTTTATATGCTCAGTTATAAACTTAACATTAGCTTCGTCAACTTCAATTACAGCAAAAGCTCTTTTATTAGATTTTCCAAATTTAAAGTTATCAATAAAACAAGTAACGATACCAGGATAAAGATTTGCCCCAGTATTATTTGTTATAACTCTACATCCAGATTCTTTAAGTATGTTATAAAGCATACTTGTAGTAGTAGTTTTACCATTAGTTCCTGTAATAAGAATAACTTTATAATCTTTAGCTACAGTTTTTAAAATTTTTCCATCAAGTTTTAAAGCAACTCTTCCAGGAAAAGTACTACCACCTTTTAAAAAGTTTTTAGATAAGAATAATACTAGCTTACCAGAAATTATACTTATAATAGATTTTATATTAATAATATTCACCGTCCTTACTTAATAAGTCATTAATAGTCTTTAATAAAAGAAAAGATTTTTAAAATCTAAATATATATTACAACTTAAAGACTTATATTTCAATTAAAAATAAGATATAAAAAATATTGAACATATAAAAGTTAATAAAGCTTTGATAAAATTAAATATATATGAATAAATGGGAGGTTTTTATGAAGGGATTTATAAAAAAATACAAAGAGGTTACAGTAGGTCCATATATAAGAGAAGGATTAACTAGAAATCCATACAGTGTAGAAATTCTAAAAAAAGGTGCTAAATATTATAATGATTTAGAAAAGTTTGATATAGCCTATAATTATATCAATTTTATAGTTAAAATAGAGAGGTATGATTATAAAAATTATATTCAAAAGGCAACACTTGAAGAATTAAAAGAAAAAGAGATTGCGATACAAACATTAGAGAATGCATTAATGGTAAATCCATCTAATGGAGAACTTTATAATTATCTTGGAACTATGTATTTAGAAGAAGTAAATAATGAAGAAGGAATAAAGAATATAAGGAAAGCTTATGAAGTAGATAGTGAAAACATAAAATCTTTAAATAATGCAGCAGTCTATTATACTAGATATGAAAAAAACATTTGGAGAGCATATAGTAATATAAAATCTGCAAATGAAAATATAAAATGGAGTACAGATACAAAGGTAAAAGAAACAATAATGACAAATTTATCTCTTATAGAGAAAGTTCATAATGAAGTTACAGAAACGAACAATCCAAATTGGGAGTTAGAAAACTTAGAGCTATTGAAGTAAGGGGAATTTATATAAAATAAACTCTTGATTCATTTGACTTTTAATAAGATGATGGTTTAAAGAGTTAGTTATGAGATGAATCAAAAGATAGAGAAGGAGTAGATAATTATGTATCCAATAATATTTGAAAACCTATATTATGAAAGAATATGGGGGGGAAGAGATTTTGAAAAATTTAGAGATAATGTTACAGAAGGTGTCATTGGAGAAAGCTGGGATATAGCTTGTCATAAGAATGGAACTGGAGTAGTTAGAAATGGAGAGCTTAAAGGTTTGGATTTCAAGGAAATAATAGAAAAGTATGGACATAAGTTAGTTGGAGATAAAATAAGTACAGAAGAATTTCCATTACTAATAAAGCTTATAAATTCAAATGATAAGCTTTCAGTTCAAGTTCATCCAGATGATGAGTATGCAAAAAAAGCAGAAAATGATTTAGGAAAAACAGAGGCATGGTATGTAGTCGATGCTAAAGAAGGAGCGAGCCTTATAGTTGGAACTAAAAATTGTACAAAGGAAGAGTTTAAAAAAGCAATTGAAGAAGGGGATTTAGATAAATACCTAAATAAAGTTTCAGTTAAAAAAGGTGATATGTATTATGTACCTAGTGGATTAGTACATGCTATATGTGAAGGTGTTACTATAGCTGAAATACAACAAAGTAGCGATACTACCTATAGAGTATATGATTATAATAGAGGAAGAGAAATTCATGTAGAAAAAGCATTAGATGTTATTGATTTCAGTTTGAAAAGTGAAAATTTACAAGGAAATAAAACTGAAATGGAAGGTTATGATAAAACAATTTTATGTGAAAGTGAATTTTTCAATATAGAAAAGTATCAAGTAAAAACTGAACTTACTGAAAAAAGCGATAAAGAAAGATTTTTCTTATTTACTTGTGTGGAAGGAAATGGAGAAGTTGAAGGAAATGGAGAAACTTTAGAAATAAAGATGGGAGACAGTATCCTTATTCCAGCTTACCTAGGAGAATATAAAATAAAAGGTAATATTACTTTATTAAAAAGTTATGTTCCTAGTAAATAGTTAAATAGGCTGTTTTATAGACAGCCTATTTTTATACATTGACAAAAATGAATAACTACATAAAAAAATTAAAGTAAAATTAATATAGACAATAAAATGTTAAAGAATTATAATTTAATGGTTAAAAGAAAAATGAAAGTGGGGAAGATTAGTGGGGGTAGATTTAATTTTAATACTTCAAGCTATAATTATTGGTATAGTTGAAGGAATAACAGAGTTTGTGCCTGTATCATCAACAGGACACATGATTTTAGTAGGTGAACTTATTGGCTTTAGGGGAGAATTTGCTAATATGTTTACAGTAGTAATACAACTTGGTGCAATACTTGCAGTTGTAGTTTTATATTGGAAAAAGATAAGTAGCAGTATAGTTGAATTTTTTAAATATATTTTTACGAGAGGAAGAGAAGGAAAAACTGGATTTAGATTTGGAATAAATGTAATTATAGGATCTATACCAGCGGCTTTTGTAGGATTTGCATTACATGATGCAATAAAAGGGTTATTTAAACCGCAATCAGTAATCATTGGATTTATAGTTGGAGGGATTTTACTTCTTGTAATAGAAAATATTTATAGAAAGAAAAAACCAATGGCTAAAGATATTGATGATATTACTCCAAAGCAAGCGTTAGTAGTAGGAATAGCACAGTGCTTTGCGATGTGGCCTGGAATGTCAAGAAGTGCATCTACAATTATGGGAGGATGGATTGCAAAAATGTCAACTCCAGTAGCAGCAGAATTTTCTTTCTTTTTAGCAATACCAGCTATGATTGGGTCATCAGGGCTTGATTTATTAAAGTTTGATTTTTCAATTATGAATACATCAAAGTGGATAGCATTAGCTATAGGATTTATAGTGGCGTTTATAGTAGCACTTATAGTAATGGAAAAATTTGTTGCATACTTAAAGAAAAAGCCAATGAGAGTATTTGCAGTATATAGGGTAGTAGTAGGAATTATTTTAGCAATATTAGTATTTGCAAATATAATTGTTTTACCAGCTGTTTAAAGATAATGAATCTAACTTAGAAAATTTTTAAGTTAGATTTATTTTTTTTAAGAAAATAAAAAAACTTTTATAAAAAGGATAAATATGGTATTATTAAAAAGGGATATGTATACAATATTTTCTAAAATTACCTAAAAATATATTTTAATAAAAGGTAAAAAATTTTATCAGAAATTGTCAGAATATTTAAAAAATACGATGGTATAAAGGGGGATTTATAGGATGAATAACGGTGTAAAAAAAATAGCACTATTAACAGGAGGTGGAGACTGTCCTGGACTAAATGCAGTCATAAGAGCTGTAACTAGATCAGCTATTTTAAATTATGGATTAGAAGTAGTCGGATACAAGTTTGGATATAGAGGATTATATAATAATGATTATATGAATCTTACCTTAGAGAATGTATCTGGAATACTTCATAGAGGAGGAACTATCCTTTATAGCTCTAATAAAGATAATTTATTTGATTATCAAGTAGAAGAAAATGGAGTTAAAGTAAAGAGAGATGTTTCAGATGTAGCAGTGGAAAATTTAAAAAAAGAAGGCGTTGATGTTTTAGTTGTAATAGGTGGAGATGGAACACTTACATCTGCTAGAGACTTTTCAAGAAAAGGAGTTAAAGTTATAGGGGTACCTAAAACAATTGATAACGATTTAGCATCAACAGATGTTACTTTTGGATTTAATACAGCAATAGATGTAGCAACTGAAGCATTAGATAGGCTACATACAACAGCTGAATCTCATCACAGAATAATGATTTGTGAGGTAATGGGAAGAGGAGCAGGTTGGATAGCTTTAGAATCAGGAATTGCAGGTTCATCAGATGTAATATTACTTCCTGAAATACCATATGATATTAACAAAATTGTAGATAAAGTAAATGAAAGAAAAGAAAATGGAAAACCATTTACTATAATTACTGTAGCAGAAGGTGCTAAACCAAAAGATGGTGAAGTTGTAGTATCAAAAATAGTGGAAGACAGTCCAGATCCAATAAGATTAGGTGGAATAGGAAATAAGCTTGCAGATGATTTAGAAAAAATAATAAAAGAAAATGAAGTTAGATGTACAGTTTTAGGACATACACAAAGAGGTGGAAATACATCTACGTTTGATAGGATTTTATCAACAAGATATGGTGTTGGAGCAGTTGAATTAATAGAACAAGGGCTTTTTGGAAACATGGTATGTTTAAAAGGTGATAAATTATCTCATGACAGTTTAGAAAATGTGATAGGTCAAAAAACTAAAAATGTAGAGGCGGATTGTGAGCTTGTAAAAACAGCAAAAGCAATTGGAATTTCTTTTGGTGATTAATTTCATAATATAAAGCATATAATATAATTAAAAGGCAAGGTATACATCTTGCCTTTATATAACAAATTTTTTAAATAGTTCAAAATTTTCTGAAAATATGTTATAATAAAAATATGGTAGAGAATTTTTAGAGCTGGAGGGTATTATGAAAGAAATAAAAAAATATTTAGAATCAAGAATCGGAATGTATTCATTTTATTTTGAAGACTTAGCAAGTGGATTTACCTATGGATATAATGAAAACGTTAAAATGGTAAGTGCAGGATGCATGAAGTTACCTATAGCAGTTTCACTTATTAAAGATGTAGAAAGAGGTAATGCAACTTTTTTAGATAAAGTGAAAATAGAAATATCAGATAAAGTGTATGGAACAGGAATTATTCATGAATTTAATGAAAGAGATTATACAATCTTTGAATTATTAGTAGCAATGCTTATTCAAAGTGATAACACAGCAGCAAATAAAATTATAGACATAATAGGAATTGAAACAATAAATAAAGATATAATTGAAATGGGATTGAAAAATACTGTTTTAAATAGAAAGACTGCTGATGAAAGGTCTATAGTAGAAACAGAAAATTATACATCTTCAAAGGATTTGGGTGTTATATGGAAGCATTTATATAATGCGAGTTTTTTAGATAAGAAAAATAGCACAATGCTTATTGATATATTACGAAGACAACAAATAAGAAATAAATTAGCATTATATATTCCAGATGATTTGAAATATGAAATTTCAAGTAAAACTGGTGATAAAAAAGGTGTTGAAAATGATACAGCATTAATACAATTATTAAAAGGAAATTTTGTATTTACAGTTTTATCACAAGATATTCCAAATAGTGTATATGGAACAGTTACATTGGCGAAATGTGGGAAAATGGCTTGGGATAGCATAATGAATAATTGGAATTAAAAATTAAAAATAATTTATGTTAATAAGGAAAGAGGTTAAGAGAGCTAATAAAGGCTCTCTTTTTTATCTGATAGCTAGTGCATTTTTTCCAATCTTCTATAAGTGGAGGAAAAAGGCACATGCGTCTAGATAAATTCGATTAGAGATTCAGATGGAGTTTTAACTCTATCTGAATCAAATCCCATTTTATGATAAGATAATTTAAATCATAAAAGAAATAAGTTTTTAAGAAAGGTGGCTTTAAAAAAATAAGGTAATAGTTTAAAATGAAAGAGAAAAGTATAAAGAAATACATACATATTTATATTTTTACGTAAATATTTTAAAAAGGAGAAGTTGTTAGATATAGCAACAGTAAAATATGAGAAGTTTATTTAGAAGATTAGAAAATTATCCTATAGCTATGTGTGGAGCATCCCTTGCATTTATTACATTAAGTAAGAGCTTTGAAGTTTTTGGTTTTGGATTTGTAGAGCCCATAGCAATTACATTTGCAATTATAGGATTATACTTTATGGTTTTAAAAGTAATATTTTATCCAAGAAGAATAATTGAGGAGTTGAAAAATCCTATTTTAGGAAGTTTTTACCCAACATTCAATATGGCACTTTTCTTAGTAGCAGGTTATATTGTTCAATATGATAAGCTAATGGGAAGGATTTTATGGCTAGTTGGGGTGTTATTACATATAGTATTTTTCTTAGTGTTTTTTGGTTTTAGAGCTAGAAAATTTAAGATTGAAGACATGGTTCCAAGTTGGTTTTTCGTATTAGTAGGAATGGTTGTTGGAACAGTATCAGGTAGTATGATGGGATTTTCATATATATCAAAAGGCTTATTTATTGTAGGACTAGTTTTATACATAGTAGTTTGGCCAATTATGTTATATAGATTATTTAAAAAGAAAAAAATTATGGATGCAGCAATGCCTTCAGTTGGAGTTTTAGCAACACCAGCAAGTCTATGTATTGTTGGATATTTTGCATTAACAAATACTCCAAATATAATTCTTTTAGCAATATTATTTGTGACATCAATATTTAATTTAATATATGTTTACTTTAAAATACCAAATGCATTGAAAAATGGATTTGCACCTATTCAAGCGGGATTTACATTCCCACTCGCAATTAGTGTTTTGGCTATATTAAAAATAGCAACTTATTTTGACTTTTTAGGATATACAGATGTTGCTTTAGTATTTAGAGGATTTGGTGTATTTGAATTAGTTATAGCAACAGTCATTATGGTCTATGTAATAATAAATTTTATTATTTCACTAATAAAAGCTATTATTTATAGTTTTAGTAGAAAAATAAAAGTAGAGATTGAAGATTAAAATAATAGAATGTAAATATTGACAAAGTTTTACGTAGGTGATACAATTCACTTAATAAAATAACCTTTAATTAAGCCCTGTGAGGCTTGTAAGGAAGTCAATTAGAAATTTAAATGGGATTATTATGCCTTCCTTAAGCTTAAGGGAGGCTTTTTTTGTAGAAAAATACCTTTAAATTTAACACGGAGATGTTGAAAAGGAGTGATAGATATGTTAAAAGGAAGACACTTAGTAGATCCAATGGATCTAAAATTAGAAGAGCTTGATCAAATATTTGATTTAGCAGAAAAAATAATAAATGATAGAGAAAAATATTCTAAAGTATGTGATGGTAAAATCTTAGCCACACTATTCTATGAACCTAGTACGAGAACAAGATTTAGTTTTGAATCAGCGATGATGAGACTTGGAGGTAATGTATTAGGCTTTTCAGAACCAAACTCAAGTTCAGCTTCTAAAGGAGAGACTTTAGCTGATACAATAAAAATGGTATCTATTTATTCAGATGTAATTGCAATGCGCCATCCAAAAGAAGGAGCAGCAAGAGTTGCAAGTCTTTATTCAAAAGTTCCAGTTATAAATGCAGGTGATGGAGGTCATCAACATCCAACACAAACTTTAACAGACCTTCTAACTATAAAAACCTTAAAAGGTGATTTGAAAAATAAAAAAATTGGTTTATGTGGTGATTTAAAATTTGGAAGAACAGTTCATTCATTAATTAAAGCAATGTCAAGATATAAAGGAAATGAATTTATTTTAATATCACCAAAAGAATTAACTTTACCTGAGTATATAAAAAATGAAATTTTAAATAAAAAAGGAATAAAGTTTAGAGAAGTTGAAAGACTAGAAGATGTAATAGGAGAATTAGACATTCTTTATATGACAAGAATCCAAAAGGAAAGATTTTTTAATGAAGAAGAATATTTAAGGTTAAAAGATAGCTATATTTTAGATACGGAAAAAATGAGTATGGCAAAAGAAGATATGATAGTTATGCATCCCCTTCCAAGAGTAAATGAAATAACTATGGAAGTAGATAATGATAGTAGAGCAGCTTACTTTAAACAAGCGGAGTTTGGAATGTATGCAAGAATGGCTCTTATATGTAAGCTATTGGGGGTAGAATAATGTTGAAGATAACTAGAATTAAGAATGGAATTGTAATAGATCATATAAATGCAGGTTGTGGAATTAAGATATTTAATAAATTAGAATTAGAAAAAAAGAATATAAATGTTGCTTTAATTATGAATGTTGATAGCAATGCAATGGGGAAAAAAGATATTATAAAAATGGAGTTAACAGAGAAGTTAGACTACAGTTTAATAGCAATGATTTCACCTAATATAACAATAAATGAGATAGAAAATGAAAAGCTAATAAATAAAATTAAGCCAACGCTAAAAGAAAGAGTTATAAATGAAATAGAATGCACAAATAGAAATTGTATAACTAGAGATGAGAAGTATGTACCACAAACTTTTATATTAGTAGACAAAGATACAGCATCTTATAGATGTGAATATTGTGATCATATAACAAAATTGTAGTGGAGGTAAGGAAATGAATATATTAATAAAAAATGCAAATCTAATAGATAGTACACAAAATTTTATTGGAGATTTATATATAGAGAATGGGAAAATAAGTGAAATAGGAAGAAACATAAAAAAAGATGGTGTAGAAATAGTAGATGCAAATGGTTTTGTTGTAATGCCAAGTTTTGTAGATACTCATGCACATTTTAGAGATCCAGGATTTACTTATAAAGAAGATTTAGAAACAGGGGCTAGAGCAGCACTTAGAGGCGGGTATACAGGTGTTTGTTTAATGGGAAACACAAGACCTATATGTTCAACTAAAGAAGTATTAGATTATGTAGACAAAAAAGCAAAAGATTTAAACTTAGTTGATGTACATCAATGTATAACAATAACAGAAAATTTTGATGGAAAAACAATAGGACATTTAGAAAATTTTAAAGATGATGAGAGAGTAAAAGCTATTTCAGATGATGGGGTAGGAGTTGCTGATTCTAAAGTTATGTTAGATGCTATGAATATAGCAAAGAAAAATGATTGGGTAGTAATGTCCCATGCAGAATCAAGAGAATTTTCAAATTCTGATATGAGACTTGCAGAAAATATGATGACATGGAGAGATATAACTTTGGCTAAAGTTACGGGAGCAAGACTTCATATGTGTCATGTAAGTACTAAAGAAGCAATGAAATATATAATAGATGGGAAGTGTGAAGGAACAAGAGTTACTTGTGAAGTAACACCACATCATATAGCATTAACAAAAGATATAAATGATTATAGAGTAAATCCACCAATTAGAGAAAAAGAAGATGTAGAATTCTTACTAAAAGCAATAAAACATGGAGATGTATACTCTATAGGTACGGATCATGCACCACATACAGAAGAGGATAAGAAAAAAGGTGCACCAGGAATGGTTGGAATTGAAACAGCATTTCCAATATGCTACACAAAGCTTGTACGTGATGGAGTAATAGGAATAAATAAACTATCAGAACTTATGTCAAGAAATCCTGCTAAACTTTTAGGAATGAATAAAGGAACTTTAAGTATAGGAATGGATGGAGACTTAGTAGTTTTAGATTTAAATAAAGAGATAATAGTAGATAGAAGTAAGTTTTACTCAAAAGGAAAAAATACGCCATTTGAAGGAATGAAATTTTATGGTGAAGTAAAAATGACAATAAAAGAGGGAAATATTTTATATAAAGGGGATATGTAATTATGAGAATTATAGATAAGTTATACAAGAGAGTAGAAGAGAGAGGAATAGTTTGTGTAGGACTTGACACAGATTTAAGTTATATACCAGAATTTTTAAAAGAGGGCAGAAGTAATAAGGATGCAATTGTAGCATTTAATAAAGAAATAATAGATAAAACAGAGGATGTAGCAAGTTGCTTTAAAGTTCAAATAGCTTATTATGAAGCTTTAGGAATAGAAGGATTAGAGGCATATAAAGAAACTTTAGAATATTTAAGAAAAAAAGATTTAATAATAATTGCAGATATTAAAAGAGGAGATATTGCTGCAACAGCTAAAATGTATGCAAAGGCTCACTTTGAAGGAGATTTTGAAGCAGATTTTATAACATTAAGTCCATATATGGGGATGGATAGTATAGAACCATATATGCCATATTTAGAAAGTGGAAAAAAAGGAGTATTTAGCTTAGTAAGAACATCAAACAGTGGAGCTAAAGATATTGAATATATAAAGACGGAAGATGGAAAAAATGTTTATGATATAGTTGGAGAAAAGCTAACTGAAATGGGAACAAAGCTTATAGGGGAATGTGGATATACACCAATAGGTGGAGTTATAGGATGTACACATATTGAAGAAGGAGCTAAGATAAGACAAACATTAAGTAATATGTTTTTCCTAATACCAGGATATGGAGCACAAGGTGGAAAAGCAGAAGATGTTGCGATGTATTTAAATAAAGGTAATGGCGGAGTAGTGAATTCATCAAGAGGAATTCTTTTAGCATACAAAAATAGAGGATTAGATGAAAAAGAATTTGCAAATGCAGCTAGAGAAGAAGCAATAAGAATGAGAGATGAAATTAAAAATGCAGTAATTGCTAAGGGGGATTTATAATGAAGTTTAAAAAAACAGAGATATTAAGTAATGAAGAAATAAGTCCTTCAATATATAAAATGGTAGTAAAAGAAGAGGAGAATATAAAGCCAGGACAGTTTTATATGTTAAAGAGTGAAAAAGCATATCTTCAAAGACCTATAAGTATTTGTGAAAAAGAGGGAAATGAATTAGTATTTCTTTATGCAGTAGTTGGAGAAGGAACAAAGGATTTCTCAAAAATGAAAAAAGGTGAAGAGATTACATTAACAGGACCTTTAGGAAATGGATTTAATTTAGATTTTAATGAGAAAAAAGTAGCTTTAGTTGGAGGTGGAATAGGAGTTGCACCTATGCTACAAGTTGCTAAAGAACTAAAAGGATTAGATAAAGAAGTAAACTTTTATGCAGGATTTAGAGATGAAGTTTACTTAACAGAAGATTTAAAGAAATATGTAAATGAACTTAAGATTTCTACTAATACAGGAAAGCATGGACATAAAGGATTTGTAACAGAAATTTTTAAACCAGAAAACTATGATGTGGTTTTATGCTGTGGACCAGAAATTATGATGAAAAAAGTTGTAGAGATGTGTAAAGAAGTAGATACAAAAGTTTTTGTATCTATGGAAAAGCATATGGCATGTGGAGTTGGAGCATGTTTAGTGTGTACATGCAAAACAAAAGATGGAAATAAGAGAACATGTAAAGATGGGCCAGTATTTAATGGTGCATTAGTAGAATTTTAGGAGGGGAAAAGTCTATGTTAAAAGTAAATATAAATGGAATAGATTTTAAAAATCCAGTAATAGGTGCATCAGGGACATTTGGTTTTGG
>NZ_JBOGCC010000230.1:0-2260 GCF_051656525.1 Clostridium sp.
TACAAATAATTCTCGGTTAGGATTTTCAATAATATTTTTTATATCAGATTCGTCTCTAGAAGAAATCAATGGTTTTTTAAAAAGTTCAGGATGATTTTGAAGATGTAAACTATCTAATTCGTCGTAAACTGAGCAAAGATATGTGTAGTCTTCAATACAAGCTTTTCTAATATTAATCATTTTACTTACCCCCACAAAAAGTTTTTAATTAAAAAAATTAAAATACAAAAAAGGGAAAGAGCCTCTGGGGGGGATAGAGGCTCTTTTTGGGGGGATTAAATTATTTATTACTTTTTTAACACTTATTTACAATATTTAGACAACGGGTTTTATAAAAAAGTTTTAATTTTTGAGAAAATTATTTTTGTAAATTACAAAAATAAGAATACTTTACTAATTTAAAAATAAAAAAATTTACAGTAAGAAATAGCCACTTAACTCATCGCTTTCTCCCTCTGGTCGTAGCTGGGATAGTAATAAGTAGGAGTTTTACAGACAGTCCCTTATGGTACGCTACCCTGCTGGTCGCTCAGTACTCCGCTCAAGAGTTAAAAACAGTTCTTGCCTTAATAGGAAAAGAGCTCGAAAGCTGTGGATGCATGACGTTTCAATTTGCAATACACGGATCTCTTCACTCTTGAACCTTTAAGTCTTTCCCCCCCTCCCCATTCTGCTATCTTGTTGAGATAACTCCCTTTTAAAAGATAAAATGATAAAGATTTTTAAGTTAGAGTTTTAGCAACATACTCAAAAGATAAAACCTCAGTTAAAAAAGCCTTTAAGAAAGGCTGTTAATAACGCCCTAGAGTTTTTGGAACTACTAAATGAATTTCTAAAAGGTGGTATTAAATCTGAAGATATAATAGTTCGAGGAAAAGTAGATTTTTTAAACTACATGAACATCCAAATGGGATATTTAAAACACGAAGAGTTTAAAGTAGTTTTTCTAAATAGTAGCAATCAAATAGTTTTAAATGAAACTCTATTTTGTGGAACTATAGATTGCAGTGTTGTTTATCCAAGATTGATAATTGAAAAGGCAATCTTATCAAAAGCTAAAGGAGTTATCTTTGTACATAATCACCCAAGTGGCAATTTAACTCCATCTAAAAAAGATATTGAGCTGACACTGGAGATGCAAGAGCTTCTTGATAAAGTTGATGTAAAACTACTTGACCACTATATAATCTCAGAAACAGAAAACTTTAGTTTTTATGAAAATGGTTTAATTGATTATTTGTAAAGCTTGAGGGAGTTCCCTCAAGCTACTTTTAAAGATGGAGGTACTGTATGAAAAAGTTTGATATTATGGGTAGCATTAGAAGAGGGATGATTCTAATGATTTTAAAGTAGCAATAAGAGAGGCTCTTTTAAATACATTGATACATGCAGACTATGAGTTTCCTATAGGAATTATTATAAGTAAATTAGAGAAAGAATATATTTTTGAGAATCCAGGATTATTAAGATTAACACCTGAAGAGATTTTAACAGAAAAATTATATTCAGATCCTCGTAATCCTCTAATTATGGATCTGTTTAGATTTATAAAACTTTCTGAAAGAGCTGGAAGTGGGATAAAAACAATTCTTCAAACAGTAAATGATTTAGGGTTACAAAATCCAACTATTGAGTTATCTCAAGACAGAATAAAATTTATATTACCAGATACTTTAATTTTAGATAGTGGTCATCTAAGTAAAAATGAAAAAATCATTATGGCTTTTATCTTAGAGCATGGAGAGATTCAAAATAAAAATGTTCAAGAGCTACTAGAAGTTAAAAGAACAGCTGCATTAAATACTTTAAATACGCTTGTTGAAAAAAACTTTATTAAGCAAGTTGGAAAGGGTCGAGGTAATAAATATATATTAAAAAAATAAACGACCGCTTTTTTTTATAAATGCTCACTTAAATGCTCACATATTATTAGATTTTTTAAAAAAACTCAATAAAATCAAGGATATAAATGCTCACCTAAATATTAAAATAAGTATCCGTATAGACATTCATATTATAATAGAAAGTCCACCAGGTGGACTTTCTGATTTTCCGACGGTCGAAATGATAAAAATTTTAAAGTTAATTTATAAATTATTCTCATTTTTAATTTTTTCCCACTCTCTAAGCAGTTTATAAAACGTTGTCTTTTTAAGATTTAGTATTTCCATAGCTCTAGTACCTGTGATTTCTCTAGTTTTCCAACTATTGTAAATATCTTTCCAGTTTTCTGGAAAAGGTATTGGTTTACGCCCTTTGT
>NZ_JBOGCC010000231.1:0-1088 GCF_051656525.1 Clostridium sp.
TGTATTTTTTAAAGAAACATTTAAAATATTTGAATCACTTTTTTCATGAAAAAGAGAGATGTTTTTCTTGAAACCATTCAAGTTTTTATCGTTAAGAGAGATATCAACGTTTTGTCCAGGTTCACCGTATATTATAAAAGTATGACCATTAGTTGAATGAGTAGAGCCTTGTATAACTTTTCCATAATTAATATCACCATTATGGATGACTTTTAGAGGCTTTACAACAGTAGCATTGATATTCATACTTTCTTCTGAAATATTAGAAGAAAATATATTACTAAAAGTTAATAAAAATAAAGTTAAAATTAATGACATAACTCCTCCTTATATGAAAACAACTGGGAATATCCCAGTTGTTAATAATTATTGATATTGAACTCTAGCAGTTATAGAACCTGTATATATACCAGTTACAGTTTCAGTAGTAGGATTTATTGTTCCAACCATGTCAAAACTTGCTTTTCCAGCATTATCTAGATTGTGAGGAATGACAAAATTATTAAAAGAAATATCTAAAGTATCTTCACTTCCATTTCTTTTTAAAGATGATAAGTTAGATAAAGTGACTTCAAATTTTTCTCCTGGTTCTCCATCAATAGTGTATTGTCCAGTAGCTGTTGCCTTAGTTCCTTGAATTACAGTTCCAAATTCCATATTTTTAGCTATAATAGTTAGTGGTTTAATCACAGTAGCTTTAATGTTCATAGTAGCCTGATCATTTGAAGTTACACCAAAAGCTGTCATAGTAGTAGTTAAAGATAAAAGTATTAATAATTTTTTCATAATTTGTTCCCTCCCGTAATTTTATAAAGTTTATAAAATACAAAAGCCAGTTGCACTTATATTTTGGCTAAACCAAAATGTAACTGCAACTGGCTGTCATTTTAAAGACCCTATAGTTTTGCGTCATAGGATTTCTCCTACTTTGCCTATTTATATTATATAGTAATGATATATTAAAATTTAAAAAATGTCAAACAAAAATTACATAAAATATAAAGAAATGTTTTTCACAAAACCTTATTTAAAGAGGGTTTGTTGCAAAAATACAAAACGTATTATAAATTGTACAAAAGGATATATAA
>NZ_JBOGCC010000232.1:0-54653 GCF_051656525.1 Clostridium sp.
TCATTCCACCATGATACTTTAAAACACTAAATCCTATGTCCCTTAGAACACTATATAATTCATCAACTTCTTTTCTTGAAGCACAATATATTATTCCACTTTCAGCTTCATGTTCTCTTATAATATGAGTTACTTCTTCCTTATCTATCTCTTTTAAAATTTTTATTCTTAAATTATTTCTATTTATATTCCCCTTATAAATATATGGATGATTAAGAGAAAGTAATTTTATAGAATCTTCCATAACTTCTTTTGTAGCTGTAGCTGTAAATGCTGATATAACTGGTCTTTTGTCAAGTTCATCACAAAAAACTTTTATTTTTCTATAACTCTTCCTAAAATCATGTCCCCATTCTGAAACACAATGAGCTTCATCTACTGCTATATGACTTATATCTAGTCCTTTTATCATTCTTCTAAAATAATCTGATTCAAGCCTTTCCGGAGCTATATAAAGTATTTTATACTCTCCAAGTGCTGCATCATTTAATATCTCTTTCATCTTTTCTGTATTTATACTACTATTTATAAATGCCCCTTTAAGACCAAGTTCTTTTAAATTATCAACTTGATCTTTCATAAGAGAAATAAGTGGTGAAATGACTATAGTTATTCCACTTAAAATTATTGATGGAATCTGATAACATACAGATTTTCCTCCTCCTGTTGGAAGAAGACAAAACACATCACTCTTATTTATTATTTTTTCTATTACTTCTAATTGCCCTTCTTTAAAAGTATCATATCCATAGAATTTTTTTAATGCATAATGTGCTTTTTCTCTAATGTTCATTTCACTCTTCCTTTCTACTTTACTTTGCTTTTTATTCCTTCGTATAGATGTTCTATATAATCTATTTTAAAACCTTCATTTTTAATTTTATCTATTCTTACTTTAGCTCCTTGAATAGAAGTTTTAGCCTCTCTAAAATCCTTTAGCTTTATACATCTACTTGTATAATCTAAAAAATAATCTACCTTTATTGCATCTTTTGCTAAATCTTCTCTGCCTTCATTTACTAAATTTAAAACTTCACTATAAACTTTTGGTGAAAGGTCTTCTCTTACTCCACTTAAAAAATCATTATTTTTACTATTTTTCTTTGCCATAACACGAACTCCTGTTTTTATTTTATATTAATAATATACCCTTAAAATATTTTTATATCAATATTTTTAAGTTTTGTCTTGTTTTTCTTTTTCTAATCATAAAATTTATACCTTAAAACTTTGAATTTAATTAAAATAAAAAGAGAGTCGTAAAAACCCTCTTTCTCTTTAAACCCCCATATGAAATACACAATACTCTTTATTTTTTTCTGCAACTTCTAGCATATCTATAAGCTTTTTGAGATCACTTAATAATTTTCTTTTTTTCACTATTATCTTTTCATATGAACCACCTCTAAAATACTCTTCACCTTCATGGATTCCTAAATTTTCATATACATATGAACCTTCAAGTGTAAATCTTTCTTCACCTAACGAAAAAAGAATTCCCCATGCTTTAATTATTTTTTTAAGCTTTTCAGCATTATCATCTTGTATTAATGTTAATCCATGATATGCAAGACCTTTCTTTTCAGTACTTTCTTCACAATCATTTCTTATCCATTTTAATGTATCATAGATATATATAATTATATCATCATCAATTTGCACAAAAGGTAGATTTTCTTTATTTCCATTAAAATAATTTGTACATGTTCTTTCTCTTTTTTCCTTAACATTTATCTTATTTTTCTTAACAAGAATAAAATCATGATACATAATAAAACTTTCCCTTATAACAATTCTTTTCTTAGTTCTTCAGAAGTTTTATTAGAAAGATATCCCAGAGGTACATCAAATACTGTTATCGCTCCACATCTTCCCTCTTTAGCCATTTTATTTATAGCTCTAGCATAAGAAACTAATACACTTGCGGTAAATTCAGGGTTACTATCAAGAACTAATGAATATTCTATCTTTTCTCTATTTCCATTTCCAGTAAGACCTGTTCTTATAACAAAACCACCATGTTGCATTCCACTATGATTTTCTTTTAATTCTTCTTCTGAAATAAAGTTTACTTTTGTATCATAATCTAAAAAATAATTTGGCATTTCCTTTATCTCTTTTTCTATTAAATCTTTATTTGCTCCCTCTTCTAAAACAACATAACAAACTCTGTCATGCTTTTCTCTAGTCTCTAATTTAGGATTTTCTAAATTTCTAACCTTCATTAAAGCTTCTTCTTTTGGAACAGTATACTGTATTCCATTTTTAACACCATTTATTCTTCTTATAGCATCTGAGTGTCCTTGACTTACTCCGCTTCCCCAAAACGTATAATCATTTCCTTCAGGTAAAATTGCTCTTCCCATAAGTCTATTTATTGAAAATAATCCTGGGTCCCAACCTACTGATATTATAGAAAGAGTATCACTTTCTTTCCCTACTCTATCCATATGATTAAAGTACTCTGGAATTTTTGCATGTGTATCAAAAGAATCAACAGTATTAAAATTTTCTAAAATCATAGGTCCTTGTTCTGGTAAATCTGTTGCTGAACCACCACAAAGAATCATAACATCTATAATTCCTTTATAATCTTTAATTTTAGATATATGAGCTGTCTCCACTCCATCTATCATTACCCCTTCTCTTCTTGTAAAAACAGCTTTTAACTCAACATCTTCATTTTGCTTTATAGCATTTAAGACTCCACGTCCTAAATTCCCATAACCTACAACTCCAACTTTAAATTTTTCCATTATAAAAACCTCCATAAACTCGTTTTTATAATTTTACCATTTTATACCATTTATTTTCAACTAAACTTTTATTTTTTCTTCTAATATGTAATCTTTACTATTTTTAATAGATGTTCTTAAACTTAATTTATTTCCTATATTTGCTGATATAATTGCAGATAAATTTTCTCCCTCCATATATGTATCAACATTATTTAATAATTCACCTTTAAAAAACACCATTTCATCTCCATCATATAGTATATCTACAGCCTTATCTTCATCTTGTAAGTTTCTAATTAAAATGTTTAAAGGTCCAAGTTTTTTTATTTTTTCTAAAGTTTCTTCAATATCACGAATGCCTATCACATTTATATCTAATAGTTCTTCAATATCATTTTTACTTAAAATTAAAAGATATGAAAGAGGTAATATTTCTTTTATATATGCCTTTTTTTCAGATTTAGATAGAATCCCTTCACCTTTTTTTGAAACAATTTGACCATTTACAACTATACTTGGAATACTTCTTTTTTTTCTTAGCTCTTTTCCAACAAGTTTTATATTATCTTCTCCAATTAAAGTTCCTATTTTTATTACATCAAAATCTAACTCTTCAAAAACAACTTTTATTTGATCTTTTAGCATTCCTTTAGAAATTTTCTCTACCTTAAATTCACCTTGGCTATTTTGAGCAATTATTGATGTTGTAATACTTGATGGACAAATTCCATTTTTCAAAAAAACACTAATATCTTTTTGAATTCCTACAGTTCCAATACAATCTGCTGCTGATATAGTTAATGCTCTATTCATTTATTTTTCTCTCCTTATCATTTGTAATATATATTTTATTATATCCTATCTTTATCTCTTTCAAATCAAATTTAAATTAAATTTCATAATTTTTCTTCTTTAAATACAAAAAAGATGATGCTAAACCATCATCTTTTTTCTAAAACTACTCGTCACCAAAAACTTTTTTTCTAAGCTCAAGACCAGCTTTAGTAATTGCAACTCCCCCTAATGCTGTTTCTCTTAAAGATGATGGCATTTCACGCCCAACTTTGTACATTGCACTAACTGCATCATCAAATGGAATTTTTGACTCTACTCCTGCCATCACTAAATCAGCAGTGCATAAAGCACTTATTGCTCCTGAAGCATTTCTCTTTGCACATGGAATTTCAACAAGCCCTGCAACTGGATCACATACAAGTCCTAAAATATTTTTTAAAACTATAGCACCTGCATCCATACTCATCTTAGGTGTTCCACCCATCATAAATACTATTGCACCAGAGCCCATAGCTGCTGCTGAACCACATTCTGCTTGACATCCACCTTCAGCACCTGAAAGTGTTGCATTCATTCCTATAATTGTTCCAATTGCTGCTGCTGCAAAAAGTCCTTCAATCATTTCATCTTCTGTTTTAGAAAGTTTTCCACCTGCTGATAAAATTGCTGCTGGTAAAATTCCACAAGATCCTGCTGTAGGACAAGCAACTATTCTTCCCATAGATGCATTTACTTCAGAACATGCAAGAGCCATTGCCATTGCCATTACAGTTGTATTACCTGTTAAAGTTTCTCCCTTTTTTAAATATTCATTTACTCTATATCCATCACCACCAATTAATCCTGTAACAGAATAAACCGCCTTCTCCATTCCTTCTGTTACCGAATCAATCATAACTTTTAAGTTATCACGCATTTTTTCTATAATAACTTCTCTAGATACATTTGATTTTTCCATTTCCATTCTTATTGCATATTCACTCAATGAAATATTTTCTTCATTACATATATGTATAAGTTCTTCACCAGTTCTTGCTATTTTCATTTTAAAGCTCCTCCCTAACAGGATTAATAAGTATAACTTTTTCTATATAATCTAAATTTCTTATATTTTCTAAAACCTCTTCATCTATACTATTATCTAATTCAAATATCATAGTAGCTCCTTGTCCTCTTTGTTGTCTAAAAACACTCATAAAAGCTATATTAACATTCTTTTTAGATAGAAATGATGTAACGTTTGAAACCACTCCTGGTACATCTTGTTGAGTTACTATAAGAGTCGGATATTCACCTGTAAAACTTACACGACTTCCATTAACTTCTGTAATCTTAATGCTTCCTCCACCAATAGATGATCCCATAACTTCTGAAACATTTCCATTTTCAGTTTTCATTATAAATCTAACAGTATTTGGATGTTCATCACCTAAATCTGCTTCAATAAATTCATACTTTACACCTTTTTCTTTTGCTATCTCCATAGATGTTCTAAGTCTTTTATCACTTGGATTCATTCCTAAAATTCCAGCAACTAAAGCTCTATCTGTACCATGTCCCTTGTAAGTTTTCCCAAAAGATCCATGTAATAAAAATTTAACTTCCTTAATTTCATCTCCTGCAATTGATCTTGCAACTCTTCCAAGTCTAGCTGCTCCTGCAGTATGTGAACTTGATGGTCCTATCATAATTGGACCTAATATATCAAAAACACCAACACTTTTCATACTTTTCTCCTATTTCTTTAATATTTTATTTATCATTATTTTAATATATTTCAAGATTAATTAAAATAGTTTTATACATCATAGAATTATTTTAATTTATATCTAATTTTCTTATTGTTTTTTTGAATACTTTAATCCTTTTTCGGTAATAATTTTACTATTCGCTTTTTATCTATGTTCATACTTTATATTTTTATTAATATTATTATAATTTTTATTTGGAGGTTTTTAATGGACATTTTATTTTTAGTTGAAATATTATTTATTCTTTTCAATTTATTCTTTTTACTAAAAAATTTATTAAAGAAACAATCAATAAAAAAAGAAGGTAGCTATCACTCTATTACTAATTTTAACTCTCTGTTTTTTGCTACAACAATTCTTTCTATATTTTTACTTATATATGTTATCTTTTCAAATGATGAATTTACTTATCTTACAAAAACTCTAGCTATTATAATCTTTCTTTTATTAATAGCTTCAAGCTTTATAAATACAAATATTTTATTTGGACACTATAGTTTTTCCTACACATACTATTCAATAAAATATAGTGATGTTCAAAAAGTAACTATTATAAATAATGGTAAAACTAAACTTATAGTTTTCTTATTAAAAGATAATAGACAGTTTTCTTTTAAAACATCTAAAAACAATGGCTCTATTATTTCAGAAATTTTAAATAGAAAATCAGTTAATACTCTCTTAAAAAATACGAACTAACCAAAACCTAGTTAAAATAAAAAAAGATGAATTTGTAGTTCATCTTTTCTAAAGTTTAAATTTTATTTAAATAGGCTTTTATAAAAACCATCAAATCCATCATCTCTAATGGCTACTTCTGAATCATCATTCACATAAAATTTATTCATAGTTGATACTATTAAATTAAATTTTTCTATATTATTTTCCTCTAATAGCACTGTGTAAAGATATGCTAAGTGATCTTGCATATACTCTTGAATATTTTTCATTTCTTCATCTGAAATTTTTCCTTCTTCATATAACTTTTTTATAGGTCCATTTCTAAATGAGAAATATGTAGATGATTTAGCTATATTTTGTATATACTCTTTTGCTTCTCTTTTTTCTTCTTTTCCTTCTATTTTTATCATTTTTTTCACCTCTTCTTTATACTATCTTTTAATTTTCTATACTACTATTCTATCAATAACTCCCACACTTTATCAACAATAGTCTTTTATCTACTAGCTTACCTCTATAACTAGGTAAAACTTATATATGCCCATTTATTAACTTCTCATTCATTTTTTATTAATATCTTATTCTTTTTCTACTGTTATCATTTATCTATGTTTTAATTTTAAAATTGAAAACGTCCACAATTAACTAGTGAAAGGACTGATATATTTGTTACAAATACTTATTTATCTTGCAATTATAGGAGCAATGATTCTTTTATCTTTCAGAATGATTAAACCTTTTATACTACAGGTTAAGCTAAAGAAAGATACTGATGGATTAACTATATGGAATGTAATGCCAATATCATTTTCTTATATTATTGTTATCCTTATTATATTAGCTTATATAGTTTATGAACATCAAAGAATGAACCCTATTATCATAGCACTTGCAATACTATTTATTTTTATTTCAGTAGTATCTGGTATTACGAATTCAAGAATGGTTATTGGATTTAAGAAATTTTCTTATATGTATAGTACTTTAGATTTTAAAGAAATGAGTAAAATTACTATAACTCCACATACTAAAAAACCTAACTATTCTTTAATAACTGTTAGAAAAAATACTGGTGGTGAACTTGCATTCATTTTACCAAATGAAAAAAAAGATATTTTCAAAAAATATATGGCAGCACATGGTAAAGGTTCTGTTGAAAGACATTAAAAAAGCTATACCAGTATCACTTAAGATAAGTTATATTGGTATAGCTTTTTGATTGTTCTTACTATAATTTTACAATACTTAAAATATCTTAATTTAAGAAAGAAGGTTTTATTTTGAACAGTAACTTTGGTATTATTTTATTCCTAGCAATGACTGTATACTTTTTATATACATTTAAAAAGAACTTTGATAAGAAAAAGGCCCTTTATGCACAAGGTGAATATAAAGAATTTAATTATCTTTTACCAAGCTTTTACATATACGTTATTTGTGCATTTATCCTTTTAGGATATGTTGGATACAGCTATAAACATATGTCTCTTTTTGAAATTTTTATGGGATTTGTATTTTTTGTTATTATATTAATTTCTGCTTTTTTAAACAGAACTGTTGTTTTGGCTAATGATGGTATTTTCTTCATCTATTATTATTTAGAATATAAAAAATTAGATGGTGTTGGTATCCAAAAACTTAGAAATGGAAAGTTTTCTCTTGGTTTTATAAGTAATAAAAAAATTATCTTTAGTATGAAATTAAAAGAAACTGAAAAAAATATGGTTCGTGATTTTATGGCTAAAAGAAAAGTTCATATAGAAGAATTTTAAAAAAAAGAACTGCATTTTATAATTTAATGCAGTTCCTCTTTTTTAATAATCATAAAATATGCTTCCACCTATAAACTCTCTAAATATTGAGTTGTCTGGTACATATTCCATTGGTATCTCTTTAAAGAAACTTAAAAATGCCTTTAATCTATAACTTTCAGCATATACAGGACTATCTTTTTGTATTTTATTAAGCTCTTTTAAAGCATATGGTTTTAATACAGATAATTCATATACAAGAGTTGAATTAAACATATCCTCACATTCTTCTTGATATACAAAAATATTATTCTTCTCTCCTCTTTTTATAGATGGCCACATCTTAAGTGTTTCTTCAGCTCCATATCCTCTAGATAAATAATCTCTAACTATTCTTCTTATTTTTCTTACATCTGTAGTTTGAATTCTATTGTGATTATCTAAATTTAGCTGTGTTAATGCAGATATATATATCTTATATTTATTTTCTTCATTTACTCTAGATGTTAACATTGGATTTAATCCATGTATTCCCTCAACTATAAGTATTCCATTTTTAGGTAATTTAAGTTTATTCCCTTTCCACTCACGCTTTCCTGTCTTAAAATTATATGACGGTATTTCTACCTCTTCACCTCTTAATAATTTTATGAAATGATCATTTAATGTAATTAAATCTACTGATTTTATAGTTTCAAAATCATAATTTCCATCTTCATCTTTCGGGTTATCTTCTCTATCTACAAAGTAATCATCTAAAGATATTGGTACTGGTACAAGCCCATTTACTCTAAGTTGAATACTTAATCTTTTGGAAAAAGTAGTTTTTCCTGATGATGATGGTCCTGCAATTAATACCATCTTCACTCCTCTTTTATTCACTATATTATCAGCTATATAAGCTATCTTCTTCTCATGAAGTGCTTCTGCTACCATAACAAGTTCCCTAGTATTTCCTTCCTCTATTTCTTTATTTAAACTACCAACTTCTCCTACACCTAATATTTCAAGCCACTTCTCAGTTTCATAAAAAATATTAAAAAGTTTCTTTTGCTCCTTAAATTCTGGTAATTCCTCTAAATTATTTTCTTCTGGATATCTAAGCATAAATCCTGGTTCATAATATTTTAAGTCAAAGGCTTTTATTACACCTGTACTATCTGCCATTAAGCCATAGAAATAATCGTACCTATCTCCAAGTTTATATAAATCTATACAATCTTCTTCCATTGTTTCTAAAAGAGCAACTTTATCTTCCATTCCATATTCATCAAATATTTTTATTGCATCTTCTCTTGAAAATTTTTCTTTTTCTATTCTTGCATTCATTTTTATTAATTCTGTCATTCTTATTTTTATCTTAGCAACATCCTCATTTGTTAATGCTATATTTTTATGAATCTCACCAAACATACACTTACTAATAGAATGCTCTATTGTTATCTTTGCATTTTTGAATATATCAAGAGTTGCCTTTATAAATATAAATTGTAATGCTCTCTTATATATATTCATTCCAAGTTCTGAATTTAGCCTTACAATAGTTAAATTTCCACTTTCTCTTATCTCTGAACTTAATTCAAAATACTCATAATTTAATCTACATAATGCTATGTTTTCTTTTTCATCTTCATAATAGCTTTCTACTATCTCTCTGAAGCTTGTCCCTTTATTAACATTTATTATATTTCCATTTTCAAGTATTATATTAAACTTTTCCATATTCTTCATCCCTCCCTTCTATTATTATATTCCTCTTCTTTATACTATGAAACCGTTCTCCAATAAATATATGAATATTCTATTTCTTTTTGAGAATATTAGTATATAAGGAGGTTTTTTGTTATGATTATTTTACTTATAAGAACAATAATTTTATATATATTAGTAATGATTGTTATGAGACTTATGGGAAAACGTCAAGTAGGTGAACTTCAACCTTATGAGTTTATTATAACTATTATGGTTTCTGATCTTGCCCTTTTACCAATGCAAGATATAAAGCTACCACTTCTTCTTGGAATTATTCCTATGCTCACATTATTACTTTTAAAATTAAGCTTGTCCCAATTACAGCTTAAAAGTCAATTTGCAAGAAAAATTATAGATGGTTCTCCATCTATATTAATTTATAAGAGTAGAATTATATATAAGGAATTAAAAAATCAACAAATAAATATAGATGAACTTATGGAAGAACTTAGGCTTGCAGGATATTTTGATTTAGAAGATATTAAATATGCCATTTTAGAAACTAATGGTGATATATCAATTCTTCCTAATAAATCAAATGATTTAATAAAACCAATATTTGCTAAAAAAAATAAAGGCAAATACCATCGTAAGCATCAACCTAAAACAACTATGTCTGGTAATGAAGCTCCCACAGAAATTTTCTTACCTAAAATACTTATTTGTGATGGAAAGATTAATATTAATGCTCTAACTAAAGTTAATCGTTCTAAAGATTGGATTTTTGAAAAATTAAAAGAAAATGGTATAACAGATTTAAAAAAAGTATTAATTGCTTTTTTTGATACTAAAGGAAATTTTAAGTATCAACTTTTTGATGAATATAAGGATGACGAAGATTATGAAAAATAGAATCATATCACTAATTCTTTTCTTTTCTTTAATTTTTCTTGTTTTTTATGCAACAAAAAAATTAAATAATTTATATGAATATATAGAAAGCACTTGTAATGCTATGGAAGAAGCTATTGAGAAATATGATTTTAATACATCCTACGAGTTATCTATAAAACTTTTAACTATTATTGAGCAAGATGATGCCTTCTGTTCTTTCTACGTTTCTCATTATGACACAGAAATTCTTATGACTAACTGTATTTCTGTAGCAACTAGTTCACGCTCAGAAAGTTATGGAGACTCTTTAACTGCAATTTACATTCTAAAAGTTTCTGCTAAAACTATGAAAAACTTTCAAAAACCCAATTTAGAAAATATTTTTTAAAAAGGGCTATTTAATCTAGCCCTTTTCTACTATCTTTCTTCAAAGGTAGCACATTGTGTATCAGAAGAATAACTGTTTAAATTATTAGAAATATCCACATTTTTTGCTACACACGTTTGTCCTTTATTATAGGTACATGTATCAACACTGCAATTAATATATAAACTAGGATTTATGTCACGTACATCACTTGTTAAAGAATCTATTTTGGGTTGAAAATTTTTGCAATTAGTTTCACTTGAAAATTCTGCTTCTTGTCCTCCAACTGTTATTTCATTATTGCAACAACAATTTTGTTTATTGTTTGTACAATCTGAAACTTCACATTTTAATGTAGTCATTTAACATCAACTCCTTATCTTCTATACAATCATAGTATTTGTCTTTTTTTATTTTAAATACACTTGTCTACTTAGTATTCTATTTCTATTTATTCATTTTTTTTACTTTTCAAATTTATTTTATGCATATTTTTTCTATTTTTGCTTGTTTTTATGCATAAATAAATAATTTTTATTTATTTTCAATTATTATATTGCATAAATATTCTAATAAGTATATAATACCAATAAATGGTAATTAGATAAAAAGGAGGCTTATTTATGAAAAAATTTAATAAAGTAGTTTTAGCTTATTCTGGAGGTTTAGATACATCCATAATTATTCCTTGGCTTAAAGAGAATTATGGGTGTGATGTTATAGCTGTTGTTGGTAATGTGGGGCAAGCTGATGAACTAGAAGGCTTAGAAGAAAAAGCAATTAAAACTGGAGCATCTAAAATATATATTGAAGATTTAACTAAAGAATTTGTTAATGATTATATTTTTGAAACTGTTAAGGCAAATGCAGTTTATGAAGGAAAATATCTTTTAGGAACTTCTTTTGCTAGACCAATCATAGGAAAAAGAATGGTTGAAATTGCACTTTTAGAAGGTGCTGATGCTATTTGTCATGGTTGTACTGGCAAAGGAAATGATCAAGTTAGATTTGAGCTTGCTATTAAAGCTTTTGCTCCAGACATGCCAATTATTGCACCTTGGAGAATATGGGATATAAAATCTCGTGATGAAGAAATTCAATATGCAATAGATAAAAATATTCCTATAAAACTTACTCGTGAAACTAATTATAGTAAAGATAAAAATCTTTGGCATTTAAGTCATGAAGGTTTAGATTTAGAAGATCCAGCAAATGAACCTGATTATGAAAAAATCCTTGAAATGTCAAAAACAGTTTTTAAAGCACCAGATAAAGCCACTTACCTTACTCTTTCTTTTGAAAAAGGTGTTCCTGTAGCTCTAAATGGAAAAACTTTAAACGGTGTAGACCTTATTTTAGCTCTTAATAAACTTGGTGGTGAAAATGGTATTGGAATTTGTGACATGGTTGAAAATAGATTAGTTGGTATGAAATCAAGAGGTGTTTATGAAACGCCTGGCGGAAGTATTTTATATTACGCTCATAAAGATTTAGAATCTATTTGTTTAGATAAGGAAACAATGCATTATAAAGAAATGATAGCTTTAAAGTTTGCAGATATTGTGTATAACGGACAATGGTACACACCACTTCGTGAAGCTCTTTCTGCTTTTATAAATAAAACTCAAGAAACTGTTACAGGTGATGTTAAATTAAAGCTTTATAAAGGAAATATTATAACATCCTCTATAACTTCTCCTTACTCTTTATACAGTGAAGAATATGCAACCTTTGATGAAGATGAAGTATATAACCAAAATGACTCTGCTGGATTTATAAATCTTTTTGGTTTACCTATTACAGTAAAAGCAAAAATGGAAAAGGCTCTTAAGGAGAATAAATAAATGAAACTTTGGGGAGGACGCTTTAAATCTGCAGTAGACCCTCTTGTTAATGACTTCAATTCATCAATAAAAATAGATAAAAGAATGTATAAAGAAGATATTGAAGGAAGTCTTGCGCACGTTAAGATGCTTGGCTTTCAAAATATAATTCCTAAAGAAGCTAGCCAAAAAATAGAAGCTGGCCTTCTAGAAATTTTAAAAAGATTAGAAAATGGAACTATTGAATTTGATATGACAGCTGAAGATATTCATAGTTTCACAGAAGGGCTTTTAACTTATTATATTGGTCCTTCTGGAAAAATGCTTCATACAGGTAGAAGCCGTAATGACCAAGTTACTCTTGACTTGAGGCTTTATCTTAAAAAATATATTCCATCACTTATTAATGATTTAAATGACTTGTTAATTGTACTTCATTCAAAATCTTTTGAAAATATAGATACAATTATGCCTGGCTATACTCATATGCAAAAGGCTCAACCTATTACTTTCTCTCATCATTTATTAGCCTATGCTGAAATGTTTAAGCGTGATATTAATAGACTAAAAGATGCATTAGTTAGAATTGATGAAATGCCACTTGGAAGCGGAGCTCTTGCTACATCTACCTACCCTATTGATAGAGATATGATTAAAGATTTATTAGAATTTTCAAAGGTAACTTTAAACAGTCTAGATTCAGTTTCTGATAGAGATTATGTAATTGAAACAATCTCTTGTCTTTCTATTATAATGATGCACCTTTCAAGATTTTCTGAAGAAATAATTCTTTGGTGCACAAACGAATTTAATTTTATAGAGCTTTCTGATAAATATAGTACTGGAAGTAGTATTATGCCTCAAAAGAAAAATCCTGATGTAGCAGAACTTGTTCGTGGAAAAACAGGACGTGTTTATGGAGATTTAATTACTCTCCTAACTGTTATGAAGGGAATTCCACTAGCATATAACAAAGATATGCAAGAAGATAAAGAAGCACTATTTGACGCTTTAGATACTGTAACTCTTTCCTTAAAAACATTTACTGGAATGATTAACACTATGACTATAAAAAAGGAAAATATGAAAGAAGGTGCCTCTAAAGGATTTACTAACGCTACTGATTTAGCTGATTATTTAGTTAAGAAAGGTACTGCTTTTAGAATTGCACACGAAATTGTAGGTGAAGTTGTTCTTTATTGTATAAAAGAAAATAAAGGTATTGAAGATCTTTCACTTGTAGAGCTTCAAGAATTTTCTACAATCTTTAAAAGTGATGTCTATCATGCAATTTCACTAACTACTTGTGTAGAAGAAAGAAATGTTTTAGGTGGACCATCTAAATCATCTATTCTCCTTCAACTTGATTCATTGAAGAACTTTATTGATGAGGTAAATTCTAATGTATAAAATAGGCATAGTTGGTGCTACAGGCTATGTTGGTTGTGAGCTTTTAAGACTTCTTTTAAATCACCCTAAAGTTACTATATTTAAAGTAAGCTCAAATTCTTTTGAAGGTAAAAACTTTAATTATATCTATAAAAATTTTCTCTTCCAAACAAATTTGGTTTGTGAAGATATAGATTCTGTTATAAATAATTCTGATGTAATATTCACCGCTCTTCCTCATGGTTTAAGTGAGAAAATTGCAGAAAAAGCTTTTTATAAAAATAAAATATGTATTGATTTAGGTGCTGATTTTAGACTTTCTTCTGAAAAAGATTATAAGGAATGGTATGGTAAAAGTTTTGATAAACCAAAGCTTCATAAATATAGTATTTATGGTCTCCCTGAACTTAATAAAGAAAAGATTAAAAATTATAAAATAATTGCAAATCCTGGTTGTTTTCCTACTTCAATTGAACTTCCTCTTTTGCCACTTTTAAAAGAAGAAATAATAACACCTAATATTATTTGTGATTCTAAGTCTGGAACTACTGGTGCTGGTAGAGGTTTATCTATTGCTTCTCATTACCCAGAAGTAAATGAAAACTTTAGTCCTTATAAAATAGGTTCTCATAGACATACACCTGAAATAGAGGAAGTCTTAAATATAGTTTCTAAAGATAAAGTAAATCTAACCTTTACTCCACACTTACTTCCAATAAATAGAGGAATTCTATCTACTATTTACTCTTCCTTAAATAAAGCTATTTCTCTTGAAGAAATTCATAATATAATGACAAATTTTTATAAGGATGCACCTTTTGTAAATATTCTTCCTTTAGGAGAAGTTGCTGAGATAAAAATGGTTAAACTCTCAAATTATTGTAATATTTCTCTTCATTTTAATCATAAAAAAGATAAATTAATAATAATTAGTGTAATAGACAATATGATTAAAGGAGCAGCAGGACAAGCAATTCAAAATATGAATATAGCCTTAGGATTTGATGAAACCTGTGGCTTACTAGCAGTTAGTCCTAGCTTCTAATTTTAGGAGGATTAATATGAAATTTATTGAAACTGGTTCTATAACTACTCCACTTGGATTTAAAGCAGCAGGTATCCATTGTGGCTTAAAAAACTCTAATAAAAAAGATTTAGCTTTAATATCTTCAGAAGTTCGTGCTAAGGCTTTTGGTGTATATACCAAAAATATTGTTAAAGGTGCACCTATTTATGTTACTAGTGAACATTTAGAAGATGGCTATGCTAGTGCAATTATTATAAATAGTGGTAATGCTAACACTTGTAATGGTCAAAAAGGATTAGATGATGCAAAAGCTATGACATACTTCACTTCCTTTGATTTAGGGATTCCCAAGGAAGATATTCTAGTAGCTTCTACTGGAGTTATAGGTGTCCCTTTAAATTTAAAAGCTATTGTAAATAAAATTCCAAAGCTTGTATCTAAACTTTCAAAAGATGGTAGTTCTGATGCTTCTACTGCTATTATGACTACTGATACAAAGAAAAAGGAATGTGCCATCTCTTTTACACTTTCAGATGGGATAACTTGTTCTATTGGTTGTATCTCAAAAGGTTCTGGAATGATTGAACCTAATATGGGCACTATGCTTTCTTTTATAACTACTGATATAAATATCTCACATAAGCTACTAAAAAAAGCTTTAAAGATAAGTACTGACCTTTCATACAACTGTGTTTCAGTAGATGGTGATACAAGCACTAATGATATGGTATTAATTTTAGCTAATGGTTTAAGTAATAATAAAAAAATTATTGAGGAAGATTCAAATTACAATTTATTTTTACAAGCTTTAAATAAAATTAATTTGCTACAAGCTAAAAGAATTGCAAGTGATGGTGAAGGTGCTACAAAACTTATAGAATGTACTATAAGCTCTGCCCCTTCTAAATCCGATGCTATTATCTTTTCTAAAAGTGTTATAAACTCAAACCTAGTAAAAACAGCTATTTTTGGTAGTGATGCAAACTTTGGTAGGATTTTATGTGCTCTTGGATATGCAGGAATTTCATTTAATCCAAACATATTATCCTTATCATTTAAAAGTTCTGCTGGAAAAATTTTAGTTTTTAATGAAGGTTCTTCCATACCTTTTAATGAAGATAAAGCAAAAGAAATCCTTACTAAAGATACTATCGAAATTCTTATTGATATGAATAATGGTGATTACTCTGCCACTTGTTTTGGTTGTGATTTAAGTTATGATTATGTAAAAATTAATGGAGATTATAGGTCATAAGGAGGTGCTTTAAGTTTTGTTTAATCCTGATTATAAAGCTGAAATTTTAGTTCGTGCCCTTCCCTATATTCAAGAGTATAGTGGAAAAACTATTGTTGTTAAGTATGGAGGCAATGCAATGATAAGTCAAGATCTTCGTGAATCTGTTATTAATGATATTATTCTCATGAAATGTGTTGGCTTTAATATAGTTGTAGTACATGGTGGTGGTCCCTACATTTCATCATTTTTAAAGAAATTAGATATAAAATCTAATTTTATAAATGGTCTTAGATATACTGATTCTGAAACTATAAATATAGTTCAAATGGTTTTAGGGGGAAGCGTAAATAAAGATTTAGTTTCACTTATTCTAAAATCTGGTGGAAAAGCAATTGGTCTTTGTGGTATGGATGGTGGTCTTATTAAAGCTAACAAGCTCTCATCACCTACTAATTTAGGGTTTGTTGGTGAAATAACTTCTATTGATACTGAAATTTTATCAATGAGTCTAAAATCAGGATATATTCCTGTTGTTGGCAGTGTAGGAATAGATGAAAAAACTTCTGATATTTATAACATCAATGCAGATACTTGTGCTTCTAAAATAGCCTCTGCACTTAAAGCTGAGAAACTTATTTTACTTACAGATGTTCCTGGTGTTTTAGTTAATCCAAAAGATTCAAGCACACTTATTTCTAAACTTAGACTTCACGAAATTCCTAAACTTTATAGTGATAAAATCATTCAAGGTGGAATGATTCCTAAAATTGAATGCTGTGTTGAAGCTGTTAGGATGGGAGTTAAGAAAGCACATATTTTAGATGGACGAATAAAACATTCCTTACTTTTAGAAATTTTTTCTGATGAAGGAATTGGAACTATGATTTATTAAATGGGAGGTTTTTTATGGATAATTTTTTAATGAATACCTATGCACCTCTAGATAAAATCTTCATTAAGGGAAAGGACTCTTTTCTTTATGATGAAGAGGATAATGAGTATATTGATTTTTCAAGTGGTATTGGAGTAAATTCTATTGGATATGGTGATGAAGATTATATTAAAGCCGTTTCTATGCAAGTTTCTAATCTTCCTCATATCTCTAATATCTTTTTAAATAACAATTCCCTAACTTTAGCTAAAGTTTTAGCTTCAAAAGCTAATATGAGTAAAGTTTTCTTTACAAATTCAGGTGCTGAAGCTAATGAATGTGCAATAAAACTCGCTCGTAAATATAGTTTTGAAAAATATAATACTAAAACCCGTGGAACTATTATTACTCTCTACTCTTCTTTTCACGGAAGGACCTTAACAACTTTAAAAGCAACAGGACAAGAAAAATTTCATAATTACTTTCATCCTTTTCCTAATGGTTTTAAATATGTTAAGGCTAACTCTATAAATGATCTATTAGAAAATCTTACTTCTGATGTATGTGCTATTATGATGGAAACTATTCAAGGTGAAGGTGGTGTACATCCATTAGATAAAGTTTATTTAGAAGAGGTTTTTAATATTTGTGCTAAAAAAGATATTTTAACTATCTTTGATGAAGTTCAATGTGGAATTTATAGAACTGGCAAACTTTTTTCTTATGAGCATTTTAATTTAAAACCTAATATTATTACTACTGCTAAGGGTCTTGGTGGTGGCCTTCCTATCGGAGCATGTCTTTGTGATGAAAAATTAAAAGATGTATTTAAGCCATCTGACCATGGCTCAACCTTTGGAGGAAATCCTGTATCTTGTGCTGGAAGCTTAATTGTATTAGATAAACTTTCAAAAAAAACTTCTTTAAATTCTATAAAAGAAAATGAAACTTTGCTTTTCTCTAAACTAAAAAATAAAAATCTAAAAATAATTACAGAAATACGTGGAAAAGGTCTTATGGTAGGAATTGAAATTAAAGAATCTAGCTCTAAAATTCAAAAACTACTTTTAGAAAAAGGCTTAGTTGTTTTAACGGCTGGTCCAAATGTTATAAGACTATTACCTCCACTCACTATAAAGAAAGAAATTTTAAATAAGGGACTAAATATTCTTATAGATGTTTTAAAAAATAATTAAATATAAGGGGGCTTTTATCTTATGAAAAAAGATTTATTAAAAATGAATGATTTATCTAAAGAAGAAATTCTAGATGTGTTAAATTTAGCAGACCAATTAAAATATGAGCAAAAACATGGAATACCACATACCCACTTAAAAGGAAAATCTCTTGGAATGATTTTTGAAAAGTCATCAACAAGAACTCGTGTATCTTTTGAAGTTGGAATGTATCAACTTGGTGGAAATCCATTATTTTTAAGTAGCTCTGACTTACAAATAGGTCGTGGGGAACCTATTTATGATACTGCTAGAGTTTTATCTAGATATCTTGATGGAATTATGATTAGAACTTTTGAGCAAGAAGAAGTAGATACTTTAGCTAAATACTCTTCTATTCCTATTATAAATGGACTTACAGATGATGAACACCCATGTCAAATATTAGCTGACTTAATGACTATCCGTGAATATAAAAATTCTTTTGATGGACTTAATGTTTGCTACATTGGAGATGGAAACAATATGGCAAACTCTCTTCTGGTAGGTTGTCTTAAAGTAGGTATGAACTTTTCTATAGCCTCACCAAAAGACTACTCTTTAAAAGAAGAGTATATAACCTTAGGAAATAAAATTTCTGAAGAAAATAATACTTCTTTTAAAATGACTAATGATCCTAAAGAAGCTATAAAAAATTCAGATATTGTTATAACTGATGTTTGGGCTAGTATGGGACAAGAGTCTGAATCTGCAAAAAGAATAAAAGACTTTGAAGGATATTGTGTAAACTCTACTCTTATGAATTTAGCTAATAAAGATGCCATAGTCCTTCACTGTCTTCCAGTTCATAGAGAAGAAGAAATCTCAGCAGAAGTTTTTGAAAAACATTCACCTTCTATATTTGATGAAGCAGAAAATAGACTTCATGCACAAAAAGCAATTTTAGTTAAATTATTATCTTAAAGCTTAAAAAGCATAGCACTTAAAATCTAAGTTCTATGCTTTTTTATTTTATGATACTACTGGTTTTTCTTTTTTCTTTACTACAATAATTGCAATAACTAACCCTATTATTCCAAGAATTCCTGCCCAGAAGAATGATGTATTCATTCCATGAATAGTTGCATTTAAAGGATTTTTAAGTCCTGATGAAGCAGCTGATTTTGTCATTACAGTAACTAAGATAGATGTTCCTATAGCTCCTGCAATTTGTCTCATTGTATTATTTGCTGCATTTCCATGTGCATAGTATTTTCTTTCTAATGTGTTCAATCCTGAAGTTGTAAGTGGCATTAAAAACATTGACATTCCAAGTAATCTAACTGCATACATTCCTGTAATATACCAAATTGGTGTTGTTATACTTAAGAATGAAAAAGCAAATGTTCCACCTGTAAATAATATAAGTCCTACTATTGCAAGTAGTCTTGGTCCTATCTTATCAAATAATTTTCCTGTTATAGGATTCATAACTCCCATAACTATTGCTCCTGGCATTAATGCAAGCCCTGCATCAAATGCTGAATATCCTCTACCATTTTGTAAATACATTGGAATTATAAGTTCTGATGATATAAGTCCTGCATAAACAATCATTACTATTATAGTTGAAAAAGTAAATGTTCTACTTTTAAATACTCTTAAATCAAGCATTGGTTTTTCCATTGTAAGTTGTCTCCAAACGAATATTGCTATTCCTACAACTCCTACAATTAAAGGAATATATACTTGTCTACTGCTCCATGCATCATTCCCTGCATTACTAAATCCAAGTAATAATCCACCAAATCCAAATATACAAGTTATTGTTGATATAATATCTAGTCTTACCTTCTTAGTATCTGTTACATTCTTTAATAAGAATATTGCAAGAACAAAATCTAATATTGCAAAAGGTAATGTTACATAGAATAAATCTTTCCATGGATGACTATTTATTATCCATCCTGAAAGTGTTGGTCCTATTGCTGGTGCAAAAGCTATAACTAATCCAACAACTCCCATTGCTAATCCTCTTTTTTCTATCGGGAAAATTATAAGGAATACTGTTTGCATAAGTGGCATTAATACTCCTGCCCCTGCTGCTTGTAGAAGTCTTGCTATTAAAAGTGTATCAAAAGTTGTAGCTGTTGCTCCTATAATTGTTCCTATTGTAAAAAGTCCCATTGACATTAAAAATAATGTTTTAGTCTTAAATTTGTCAATTAAAAATGCTGTAAATGGAATCATAACTCCAAGTACTAACATATATCCTGTACTTAACCATTGTGCTGTAGCAACACTAATATGTAAATCTTTCATTATATCAGGTATAGCAACATTCATAAATGTACTATTTAAAAATGCTATAAATGCTCCAAGTAGTATTACTGCTGATATAAGTATACTATTATACGGTTTTTTTACTCCTTGTTCCATAAAATCACCTTATCCTTTGTTATTATGTATTTTTCTTTTTTATGTATTTTATAAAACCTATAAGTTTTATTAGAAACTAATCAGTTTCATTAAAATTATATTTTCAAAACGACTTTTAGTCAATGTATAATTTGTTAATAATATTTTATATCTTATTTTGTTCATTTTGTATTTTTCCTATACTCTATTTCTATTTTATCTAAATAAAACTTAATTTATTCTAAGTTAAAGCTTCCTCTAAATCTCTAGTAAAATTTATCTAGAAATCTAACTATTAAATAAAATTAAAAAAGCTATTTCGATTTCCCAAAATAGCTTTTTTAATTTACTTTTCTATATAGTTTGTTATAAATTTTATAGTCATATTTACAGTTCCATCACCATTTCTTGTAACTTCAAACTTACTCTTATCTAAATAATCTTCTTCCTCTAAATAAAGATCAATTTTATTATCAATTTTAAGTCTTACCCTTTTAAGTTTCTTCTCTGCCCATGTTTTATCTATTTCAACTTCATCTATTCCTTGCTCTTTAAACATACCACTAAAATTTTGAAGCTTTTCTTTATCTTCTTTAAATATTTCTTTTGAAAAATCTTCTATATGAATTATCTCTTCATCCCTTAACTTTCTTTTAACTGCATCACGTACTTCCATAGCTTTTAAAGGTTCTTCACTAAAATTTTCCCTTGTCCATGCCTCTGCTACATTTACAAATATTTTTGTTAAATCTCTTTCATTATCTATAACAGTACACCCTAAAAAATTATTTATAAAATAATTTGCACCATACTCTTCATTATTCTTTCCCTTTCTTTGTTTATCTAAAACCATAAGATTATAACTATCTCCTTCTCTTATTGGTTTTATAAATGCAGCTTTTTGAATCTTTTGAGAACTACCTGGGAGTCCTGCTGATTGTGGAACTATCTCTATTCCAATCTTTTCTTCAACAAACTCTACTTGATGTGTAAAATTCTTAACATAATCCATCTTAAGTATAGCTATCATAGGCCCTTTATCAGTAACTATAGATGCAATTATTAAATCACATGAAGGAATATTTGTATTCCCATTCATTACAGCAAACATTTGCATTGCAAGTTCTTTTGATAAATTTATTAAATTATGGTCTATCCCATTTAAATAATCTTGGCATACCTCTTTTACAATACTTCTTTCTGGATTAAATACTGCATACTTAAGTTCTTCATCCTTCAAACATTTTTCTATATGCTTAAAAACAAATTTATATATATCATCTGTTAAATCTAATGCATATTCATTTAATATAGGCTCACTTCCTGCAGTATCTAAAATATGTATAATTGCTTCATTTACATTTACTTCACTAATATATTCCATAAAAAATCTCCTTTAAAATCATCTATGTTATATTCTATCACATCTTTAAGCATTACTTATAATTTCTGATATAATTAAATTAAAGAACAAAGGAGGCTTTACTATGGCTAAGGAATTAGAAACTAGAATTATAGATATAGATGTTACTTTATTAAGACTAAAATTATCTTCTCTTAATGCAAAAAAAGTAAAAATGGAAGATCAAATAAATGACCTTTATGATTTTGAAGATGGTAGCCTTTTAAAAGATAAAGGTTATGCTAGAATAAGAACTGTTTATGATAATTTAAATAACAAAGAAATTATCTTTATGACTACTAAAAAGCTTTTATCACAAGATACTTTTAAGGTTATGGAAGAAAATGAAGTTATTGTTGATAATAAAGTTATGGCAGAAGGTATTTTTAAATCTTTAGGCTTAAAACTTACTCAAAGTATAAAAAAATACAGAGAAAGCTATAAATTAGAAAATGGATTAGTTGAAATTGATATAAATGATACAGCATTTTGCCCATTTCCTTATATTGAAATTGAAACTGACTCAATAGAACACCTTGAAAAAATAGTGTCTCTTTTAGGTTTTTCTATGAAAGATACAACATCTGATACTATTTATAATCTTATATCTAAATTCAATGAAAAAATGAAATAAAAAAGAGAGGTCATCCCTCTCTTTTTTATGATTCATATACTTACCTATTATTTTATATAATAGTTTATTTTTTTAATAATTCTTCTCTAATATCAATAATTTCAGTTGCAATATCTTTTAATGTCATTGTAGTCATTAAGTGATCTTGTGCATGTACTAATAATAATGAAACTTCTGTTTTATTTCCTGCTGCTTCACCTTGTATTAATTTAGTTTGTGAATGATGTGCTTCTGTTAATTGAGCAGTAGCTTTTCCTATTAATTCTCTTGCTTCAGCTATATTTCCATCTTTTGCTGCTTGCATAGCTTCCATAGCATAACTTCTTGCTTCTCCACTATACATGATTAAATTCATAATTATTTCTTCCATATTCCCTACCTCTTTTCAAAATCATTTATTTATTACATTTTAAAAGTGGAGTCATTAGGCTCCACTTAATTTAAAGACTAACCTATTAATTGTAAAGCTCTATCAAGAACTTTAGCTCCATTCATTGTTCCGTAAGCTACAGTATCTATTACTTCAATTGGTAATTCTGCTGGTGCTTCTTTTTTGAATTTTGATAATAAGAATCTAACTTGAGGTCCTAATAATAGTACATCAACTTCTCCTAATTTTTTGTGAGCATCTGCTTCTGCTAATGCTTCTATATGGCACTCAATACCCTTTTCTTTTGCTGCTGCTTCCATTTTTGTAACTAAAAGACTTGTTGACATTCCTGCTGAACATACTAATAATATATTTTTCATTTTTATTTCCTCCCTTGTTTAAGAATTAAACATTTATTAATTCTTATATCTTTCTTTTGTATATCTATATACATAAGCAACTTTCATGCCAAGTTTAAAATATTTATTTTTTATTTTTACTTTTCATCTAAATCCTAGTAAAATAGGCATTCTTAATCCTCTAATGAAAATACGGTAGAGTGTAATTTTTCATTTACACACTACCTTATTTTAAACACACTTAGCTTTTATTATTCAAAATCATTCTAACAATATATGCAATCTCATTATCTCCAATATTAATCTCATATTCAACTTCTATTCTTTTAAAAGCTCCCTTTACAAGAATAAATTCTTTATTATATTCATTTCTATATTCATTTAAACCCACAAAAGGTGTTTCTTTCCCATTCTTTTTAAGTTTATCTACTAAGAAACATGTATGCATTAAAATTCCTAATTTTACATCTGAATTTATTTTTACACAAAGCTTTCCTTCAATATCAACTAAAAGACTCTTTATTTCTTCTACTAGTCTATAGGAATCTATATCTGAAATTTGAGATTTTAAAGTTTCACCTATATGGTCATATTGAATCTCTTCACTTACTAAAGAATTTAATCTACTAATTCCCTCTTCAGTAAATACTTCTACTGCTGAAACAAAAGGAATCCCCTCTGCATACATATTTACCGCACCAACTATAGCTACTATTGTATAATCCTTTTTAAGCTCCTCTATATTATTAAAAAATCTTTCCTTATCTAATATATCTATAGGAATAACTCTCACTCTATCTTTTATATAAATTTTCTCTTCAATAACATCTCTAAGTCTTTCTGCTGAACCTTCTCCTGTAAAACAAGTAGTTATAATAGCTAACTCTTTTCTTATTCCTTTTATACTATTTTCATAAGAATAAACTTGTATATTTCTACATGATCTATATATTGAATCTATATCTCTTCCACACAATGCTTTTCTTCCTACATCAATAGCTGTTAATGTACTTACCATATCTATAGTTCTAATATCTACACCAATTTCTTCTTTTAAGATATCACCAAAATTAACTAATGAACCCATATCTGCTAAAACTATAACACCTTTTCCTCTATCAATCTCTCTAATTCTCTTTTTTACTCTTTCAAGCATTTCCTCAGCCTTCATAGTAAGAGGCATGTCTAAAGCCTCTATATATTCTTCTCCAATCAGTGTATTAGCAACTTCTGCCATACTCGTCGCTGTAGAAATTCCGTGCATTATTATAAGAACACCAACAGTTTTCTCTAAGTCTTTATTTCCTTCATTCACATTAGAATTTAAGAACATAGTTATATATCCTATCTCATCTAATGTAACATCTATCATAAATGAATCTTCTACCATCTTAGCAATATCCATAGCTATCATAAATTCATCTTTGAATTTTGATTTAATATAATTTAATTTTGGATGATAAATTCTATTTCCATTCCTTATTCTCTCAATACTCCCTTGCATATGAAGTGCTAATCCATAGTAAATTTTCTCATCATACTCTCTATTTAATTTTTCTGATGCATACTCTAAACCTTTTTCAACAATATCTAATACTTTTTCATCTGCAATTTTTAGTATTTCTGCCTTTCTAAAATTACTTTTAAAACTACTCATATATTTATTAAAATATGAATCTATATCTACATTCAATATATCTTTTATATGTTCTTCATCTAGCCCTTCTTTTTTTAAAGAATCAACTTTTTCTTCTATAACATTATAAAAATATTCTATATCATTTTTTCTTACTGCTTCTTCTAATGCAAACGCTTTACTATTTTTTTCCTCTTTATATGAAAATGAAATAACATCATTTAAATTTTTAAATAGTTTATCTATCTCACTTCTATGATCTTTAAGTTTCATTATTCCACGCTTTACATTACTCTGTAAATCTTGTTGTTCTATTATAATTACATTCTTACTTTTAGATTTAAAATTTAAAAATGCTTTTGCACAGGATAATTGAATATCACTTTTTAATTGTCCAATATTATTTGTGCATTCATAAAGCAAAAATGATATTAATGCATTCTTATCAAAATATATCTCATTTGAGAGTCTAAGAGATTCATTCTTTATAAATTCTTCTAAAAGCTTATATCTTTCTTTTAATGTTCTTTCCTTTAAAGGTGGAAGAGTTATTGTCATAGGTATTCTTCTTGTAAAAGTTTTTAAAAGATATGACTTTGGTTCTTCTGTTGTTGCCGCTATAATTTGGACTTGTGCTCTAATTTCCTTCTCACTTTCCCCAAGAGGTCTAAAACTACCTTTATCTATAAATGTAAATAACATCTCTTGTCCTTGTGGAGATAATCTATGAATTTCATCTAAAAAGATAATACCACCATCTGCTTGCTTTAGAAGACCATCTCTGTCTTTATCAGCTCCAGTAAATGCCCCTCTTTTAACACCAAATATCTGTGATATAAGAAGCTGTGGATTTTCTGAATAATCTGCACAATTAAATCTTACAAAAGGTGAATCTTCATTTAGTGTTTTAGATTCTTTTGCAAAACCATACATAGCTTCTGCAAACATTGACTTTCCTACCCCTGTTTCTCCAAGGATTAATGTATGAAGTCCATTTGGCGGATAAAATATTGCAGCTTTTGCTTGTTGTATTGGTACTTGAAGAGATTCATCTGCTCCTACTAATGAATCTAAGCAGTTTCGTTCTAAATCTACACTAACCTCTTCCTCATCTTTTTCAACTTGCATTTCTTTATATAAAACTGGTCTTCCCTCTATTTTTGTCACTTTATTATCTTTAAATAAATCATTTAAATATCTGCTTATAGTTGCCCTATCTAGATTCATAGCTTTACTTAGTTCAATTGCTGATATTCCACGCCTCTCTTCTCCACTTAACTTTATCAGCCCTTCTAATACTTGGTCTATCCTCTTCATATTCTGCCTCCATACTATAATTCTCTTTATATTTAATTACAATTATACACTATTTTGCACACTTTATTTAATACCAATTTTTCATTTTATAGTCTTTTCACAAATTTATTTTCCTACTTTTTAGAAAAATATTCATCATCTTAAATTCAACATAAAAATAGCTAGAAATTAAATCTCTAGCTATTCTCTAAATAAATTATATGATTTTCATAATTTTTCCCGTCTAATTGATGATTTTCTAAAAATCTCCATCATTTTTTCTTTATCCTCATCTACAATTGCCTTTTTTATTAAACAAAGTTCACTTTCAAAATTTATTATAGAATCTAAAAGATTTTTTCTATTTCCTAAAAAAAGTTCACTCCAAAGTTCTTCATTTATATTGGCAATTCTAGTTAAATCCCTATAACTATCTCCTATAAAAGAACCTGTATCCCTTTCTTCCTCATCACTATTTATAAGTGCTACTGCAAGTGCATGAGGAAGTTGGCTTGTAAAAGCAATCATCTTATCATGATAACTTGGAGTTATTTTTTTTATTTTTCCAAAACCCAACTTTCTTACTAAGTCTTCTATTAATTCTATATTTTCATTCCTATTTCGTTCAATTGGCGTAATTATATAGTTTGCACCTTTAAATACTTCATTAGATGAGAAATCTATACCTTTTTTTTCTCTTCCCGCCATTGGATGACCAAAAATAAAATCAACATTTTCAGGTAATATTTTTAAAATATCATCTATAAATACTTCTTTTATTCCCGTAACGTCTGTAATTATAGCCTTCTCTTTAAATCTTTCTTTATTTTCTTCAATAAAGTTTAATACAACCTTTGGATATACGCAAAGAATAATAATATCACATAAATTTATTATCTCTTTTCCATTTGTATACCCTTCTTTTATAATATTTAACTCTTTTGCTTTCTTTAAAGTTTCTAAAGATTTATCAATTCCATAAACCTCTGTAAATCCACACCCTTTAAACCCTTTAGCAAAAGCTGCTCCTATAACCCCAAGTCCCACAATTAAAATTTTCATCCTCTACCCCTTTATATATGAAAAATTATAATATTATTTTTTTACCCTCTAATTCTGCACACGCTCTTACTTTCTCCATTAATGTTTTAAAATTTTCTGGTTTTATAGATTGTTGTCCATCACTTAAAGCATTTTCTGGATCATTATGAACTTCTATCATAAGACCATCTGCTCCTGCCATTATTGCAGCTTTTGCAAGTGGTTCTACTAAGTACCAATATCCTGCTGCGTGACTTGGATCTACTATAATTGGTAAGTGTGTAAGTCTTTTTGCAACTGGTATTGCACTTAAATCTAATGTATTTCTTGTATAAGTTTCAAAAGTTCTTATTCCTCTTTCACAAAGAATTACATTTTCATTTCCACCTGCCATAATATATTCAGCTGACATTATCCACTCTTCAATTGTTGCTGATAACCCTCTCTTTAAAAGAATAGGTGTCTTTGTTTTTCCTAATTGCTTTAATAAATCAAAGTTTTGCATATTTCTTGCACCAACTTGAATTACATCAACATTATCTACAAATTGGTCTATGTAGTCTGTAGACATTATTTCTGTAACTATTGGAAGTCCTGTAACATCTTTTGCTTTCTTTAAAAGTTCTAATCCCTCAAGCTCAAGTCCTTGGAAACTATATGGAGATGTTCTTGGTTTAAACGCTCCACCTCTTAAGAAATTCCCGCCATATTTTTTTATATCTTTTGCAATCTCTATAATTTGCTCTTCGCTTTCAACAGAGCAAGGTCCTGCCATTATCCCTAAGTTTCCGCCACCTATTTTTCTACCTAAAACATCAATTATTGTATCTTCTGGCTTAAATAATCTATTTGCTTTCTTAAATGGTTGCTGAACTTTCAACACTTTTTCAACTCCATCTACTCTTAAAAGTTTATTAGAGTCTAATTTCTCACAACTACCTACTACACCTAATATTAAATAATTTTCTCCTGTTGATTCATGAACTTCTAATCCATTCTTTCTTATACAATTTTTCACTTTATCTATATCTTCTTTTTTACTTTTTGGATTCATTACTACTATCATTTATTTCTTCCTCCTATATTTTCTTTTAACTTAATCTTCTAATGCTCTTAATCCTAATACATACCCTTTTTTCCCAAACCCAGATATTTGTCCTATACATGCACTTGCTGTAACAGACTTGCTTCTAAATTCTTCTCTACTATGTATATTTGATATATGAACTTCTACAGTTTTTATATTTACTGCTTTTATAGCATCATGTATGGCATAACTATAATGTGTGTATGCTCCTGGATTTATTATTATTCCATTAAATCCTTTATAAAAAGCTTCCTGAATTTTATCAATTATAGCTCCCTCACTATTACTTTGAAAAAATTCTAATTCATGATTTGTTCCTTCTTCTTTTAAAAGTTTCTCAATCTCATCTAAGCTTCCTTCTCCATATATATTTTTCTCTCTTATTCCTAACATATTTAAATTAGGACCATTTATAACCATTATCTTCATACTAACTTACTCCTTAATTTTCCCTTTAAGTTCCCTTTTTATTATATCAATAGTATCTCTTATATATCCTTCATTAACGACCTCTATATCACAGGCTTTTAAATATCTATCTATCCTTTCATCATATAGCTTATATAACTTCTTAGACTCTCCCTGTAATAAAGGTCTAGATTGAACATCTATATCACTAATTATTTTTTCAATTGGTCTATTTATAAAAATAACTATCCCCTTTTTCATTAAAGATATATTTTCATCTCTCTTTATAACTCCACCACCTGTTGATATAAGCACTCTCTTCTTTCTTCCAAGCTCCCTACAAGCTTCTGTCTCTAATTTCCTAAAGTGTTCTTCTGATTCACTAAAGATTTCCTTTATACTCTTCTTAGCCATATCTTCTATATAATCATCCATATCAAAAAAGTTATAATTTAATTCTTTAGCTAAAACTTTTCCCATAGTTGTTTTTCCACAACCAGGCATACCTATCAAAAAAATCTTCTCATACTTTTTACACATTTCCTTCTTTTATTTCAACTCCTTCTCTAAAATATTATATACTCTATTATATTCTTTTTCTTCAATTGTAACATCTTCCCATAATTCATCCGCTTTTAATCCTTGTGCTACAAGCATCATTAAACCACCACAGACCTTCTTTTTATTTTCTTCACCAATTTTTATAAATAATGTTTTTATTGGATTATATATTAAATCTACTACACAATCAAAATTTTTTATTATTTCTTCTAAAACTGGTGTCTCTCCAATATTAGGATACATTCCAACTGGTGTTGTATTTATAATAGCGTATCCTTTTACATCTTTTAAATCATTATAATCTATAATCTTTATTTTTTTATTTTCTAAATTTTTATCTTCTTTTTTTCTTGATACTAAAAATATTTCATCAGCTCTTGAGTCTAATAAATATTGAATTACAGCCTTACTTGCTCCACCTGTACCAAGAACTACAACTCTCTTTTTTGCTACATTTATTTCTTTATCTAAAAGCATATATTTAAAACCATAATAATCTGTATTATACCCCATTAACTTTCCATCTTTATTTAATATTGTGTTAATAGCTCCAATTTCTTCTCCCTCTTTTGAAATATAATCTAAGAAACTAAATACTTCTTTTTTATATGGAATAGTTACATTTACACCTTTTATATCTAGAAGTTTCATCCATTTTCCTAAATCTTTAATATCTTCTCTTGGAATTTGAAATAACTTATATGACCCATTTATATTAAACTTTTTAAATATATACTCATGTATTTTAGGTGAAAGTGAATGACCTAGTTTTTCTCCTACTAATCCGTAATAATTCATTTTTCTCTCCTAATTAAATTCCATTTTTGTACCAACCTAAAATCTTAAAATATTCACTACTTCCCTTTATTTGCTCTAAAGCTCTCATTACCTCTTTATTTTCTAAGCTACCTTCAAAATCAACATATAAAAAGTATTTCCAATTTCCATGTTTAGTTGGTCTTGATTCTATCCTTAACATATTTATATTATTTTCTGAAAAATTCTTTAATAAATCACAAAGTGTTCCTGATTTATCCTCTAATGAAAATACTACACTTACTTTATTTGCACCCTCTTCTTTTAGAAGCTCTTTAGAAATAATTATAAATCTAGTATGATTATCTTTTAAATCATTTATATCTTTTTCTAATATCGATAATCCATAAAACTCGGCAGCTCTCTTGCTTCCTATTGCTCCCTTTCTTTCATCCTTCAAATCTGCAACTAATTTTGCACTTGTTGCTGTATTATGAAATGGTATTAATTTCAAATGGTCATATTTCTTTAAAAAACCTAAACTTTGAGCAAAACCTTGACTATGAGAATATACTTCATCTATATCTTCTATAGTTGCTCCTTCTAATCCCATTAAACACTGCTCTATTTTTATACTAATTTCTCCTACAACATGAAAATCATATTTTACTAAAAGATCATGTACCTCCGAAACCCCACCTGTTGATGAATTTTCAACTGGAAGAATTCCATAATCAATCTCACCTTTTTCTATAGCTTCAAATACTGCCTCAAACTCTTCATAATTCTTAGAATAATTTTCTTCACCAAAATATTTTAAAAGTGCCTCTTCTGCAAAAGAACCATGAACACCTTGAAAACCTATTTTACTTTCTTCTGTAATTACTCTTTTTTTAATTTCTTCTATAAATTCTCCTTCTTCAAGCTTTCTTCTTTGAAGCTCACGGCTAACTCCCATCATTCCATTAAAAAACTTTTCTAACTCTTTTTCATAATCTTTATTTTCTAATCTATTTATATTTTTTTCTATAACTTTTTCTTCTCTTCCTTTATGAAAAATAGGCAAATTATTTTTCTTTTTATAATTAGCTACACCTAAAACTACATCCATTCGTCTTTCAAATAGTCTTGTAATTTCTTTATCAATCTCGTCAATTTCTTTCCTGCATGCCTCTAGTTCATTCATCTCTCAAACCTCTTTCATTAAATCTAATATTCCAATAGCTGCCATACTTTCTATTACTGGAACTGCTCTTTGTACTATACAAGGATCGTGTCTTCCTTCTATAATTAATTTTTCATTTTCTTTTGTAGTTATATTTATAGTTTCTTGTTTTTTTATTATTGAAGCTGTTGGCTTAATTGCAACTCTAAATATTATTGGCATTCCATTGCTTATTCCACCTAAAACTCCACCATTGTTATTGGTCTTCGTTTTTACTACATCTTCTTCATAGTACATACTGTCATTAGCTTCTGACCCTAATATTTTTGTAATATCAAAGCCTTTTCCAAACTCCACACCTTTTACAGCTGGTACTGAAAATAAAAGTCCTGCAAGAACACTTTCTATTGAATCAAAGAAAGGATTTCCAACTCCAGGTTTCACACCCAAAATAGCACACTCTATTACTCCTCCAACTGAATCTCCCATTTCTTTTGCTTCTAATATAGTTTCTCTCATTTTTTCATCTATATTTTCTTTTAAAACTGGAAGCTCTTTTTCATATAACTTCTCTATTAAATTTTCATCTATCTTTACAGGATTAAAACTAGAGTCTTCAATATTTCCTATACTTTTTACATGACTTACTATTTTAATACCCTTCTCTTCTAATATTTGTCTACATATAGACCCAGCAAAAACTATTGGTGCTGTTATTCTTCCTGAGAAGTGTCCTCCACCTCTATAATCATTAAATCCACTATATCTAATATTCCCTGTATAGTCTGCATGGCCTGGTCTCATTACATCTTTAAGCTTTCCATAATCTCTTGATCTATTATCCTTATTTCTTATAATTCCACAAAGAGGTGTTCCTGTTAATCTTCCGTCAAAAAATCCACTTAAAATCTCAACATTATCCCCTTCTTTTCTTGCCGTAGATAATTTACTTTTCCCTGGAGCACGTCTTCCCATATGAAAATTTATTTTTTCTACATTTAAAGGAAATCCAGATGGAAGTCCATCTATTGTAATTCCAATTCCTACTCCATGAGATTCACCAAATATAGATACCTTTAAATTATTACCCCATGTTCCACTCATTAAACTTTCCTCCTAACTTTTTAAAATCTTCAAAGAAATGTGGATATGATTTTGATACACATTCATAATCCCTTAACACTATTGGATTTTTACATCTTGTTCCTGCAATAGCTAGCATCATTGCTATTCTATGATCTTTATGACTCCATACAGATGCTCCACCTTTAAATTCTTCTACACCTCTTATTATTAATCCATCTTCTAACTCTTCAATGTCTCCACCAAGTTTTGAAAGTTCTGTTTTTATAGCATGTAATCTATCACACTCTTTTATTCTTAATCTTTCACCATTTATTATTCTAGTCTCACCTTCTGCAAGACATGCTACTACTGATAAAATCGGGATTACATCTGGACAACCTTTAGCATCAATAACAGTTCCTTTAAGTCCAGTGCTTTTTCCACCAATTGCATTTTTAATTCTCTTAAACTTAACTCCCATTCTTTCAAGAATTTCAATAGTTTCCATATCACCTTGAAGTGAATCTTCCTTTAAATCTAAAGAAATAACTTTATTTCCAATTGCATCAGCACAAAGGAAAAATGCACCTTGTGAATAATCCCCCTCAACCCTATATTCTCTTCCTTTATACTCTTTATTTCCTTCAATTATAAATTCTTTGTAGCCATTATTAATAATCTCTACTCCAAACTCCTTCATTGCTTCTATAGTTAAATCTATATACCCTTTTGATTGAAGTTCTCCCTCAATAATTATTTTAGAGTTTCCTTTTAATAAAGGAAGTACAAACATAAGTCCTGTTATAAATTGTGAGCTTATATCACCTCTTATTTTAAATATATCATTTTTAATATTTCCCTTTATTTTTAAATCTAATTCTCTTTCTTTATAAGAATACTCTATATTTTGTTTTTCAAATATTTCATAATAAATATCAAGAGGTCTCTTTCCTAAATTTCCTCTTCCAGCAAAATTATTCTCTCCACTAAATAATAAGCTTATTGGAACTAAAAATCGTAAAGTAGAACCTGACTCATTACAATCTATCTTTCTATATTCTAAGCTTTTCAAATTATTTTCCTTTGAAAATATTCCTTCTATTTCTAAGCATCTATGTTTTCTTATTATTTTAGCTCCAAAACTTTTCATTCCTTCTATAGTTGCTACTATATCATCTGAAAAATCAATATTATCTATTACACTCTTTCCTGTGCTTAAACTTGCACATATAACTGCTCTATGTGCCATACTTTTTGATGGTGGTATATTTATTTCCCCTTCTAAGTTGCTTTTTAAAATTCTATAATTCCCCAAAAATTTCACCTTTCCTTATTTAAAAAATTCTACATTCGTATCATATATTTCTGCTTTTCCTATTTCTCTAACTAAAATCACTTTTAATATTTTTCCCATATTCTTCTTATCTAGTGCTATTGTTTTTAATATCTTCTCTCTTATACTTTCATCCATTTCATAAGGTAAATCATACTTAATTAAAAGTTCCTTTAAATTTTCAGAGTATATATTTTTTGTAAGCTTTTTCTCTTCTGTGATTTTAAAAATATTATACATTCCTATTGCTACACATTCTCCATGAGTATATTTTCCATAATCATAAAATGTTTCAACTGCATGACCTATTGTGTGACCAAAATTTAGTATCATTCTTTCACCTAAATCTTTTTCATCATTTTCTACAACAGCTCTTTTAATATTACAACAAGTATATATAATATACTCTATATTTTTCATTACTTCATCTTTATCTTTATAGTCTTCTAAATTTTTATAAAGGTCTTCATCTTTTATAAATCCATACTTAATAACTTCTCCAAGTCCATCCTTAAAAAACTTTTCATCTAAAGTTTCTAATACATTAGGATCTATCACTACTCTTTTAGGTTGATAAAAACTTCCAACTAAGTTCTTTCCTCTCTCTAAATCTACTGCAACTTTTCCTCCAACACTACTATCTACTTGTGCTAAAAGAGTTGTTGGCACTTGAATAAAAGGAACCCCTCTTAAAAATGTTGAAGCTACAAATCCACCTAAATCTCCTATAACTCCTCCACCTAACGTAATTATTAAATCTTTTCTTGTTAGCTTAAAATCTAAAAGTCTATTATAAACAAGTGGAAGAGTATTAAAGGCCTTAGTTTTTTCCCCTGGCTCTAAAGAAATATAATCTACTTCAAAACCTTCTTCTACTAAAGATTTTCTTACTATCTCTCCATAATATTTTTCTACATTTTCATCAGTAATTACAAATATTTTATTTCCATTAAATACTTCTTTAATTTCTCTTGAAATATTTTTAATTAGCCCTTTTTCAATTACTATTTCATATGAATTTTCACCTAAATCTACAAACAGTTTTTTCATACTTTTCCACCTTTCTAAATTAACTCTTATTCTTTAATAATATTAAATCTCATTTATCTCTTATCAATTTTACAACCTTTTTATCTCTTTAACAAATTTTCTTACAGTTCTCTGGAAACTGCCTCTGCAATTGGTCTTAATTCCTCTAGTAATTTACCATATATATCTGGTTTTATAGACTGTTGCCCATCACATAAAGCATTAGCAGGATCATTATGAACTTCTATAATAAGTCCATCTGCTCCAATTGCAATTGCTGCCTTTGAAAGCGGCTCTACCATCCACCATTTTCCCGCTGCATGGCTTGGATCTATTACTATTGGTAAATGACTTAATTTCTTTATAGCTGGAACTATGCTTAAATCTAATGTATTTCTTGTATAAGTTTCAAAAGTTCTTATTCCTCTTTCACAAAGAATTACATTTTCATTGCCTCCTGCCATAATGTATTCTGCACTCATTAAAAGTTCTTCAATTGTTGATGCTAATCCCCTCTTTAAAAGAATAGGTTTTTTAGTTTTTCCAAGCTCTTTTAAAAGGTCAAAGTTTTGCATATTTCTTGCCCCAACTTGAATTATATCTACATCTTCATTAAATTTCTCCACATCATATGGTGACATTATTTCTGTAACTATTGGTAACCCTGTATTTTCCCTTGCTTTCTTTAAAAGTTCTAATCCTTCATAGGCAAGGCCTTGAAAACTATATGGTGAAGTTCTAGGCTTAAATGCTCCCCCTCTTAAAAATCCTGCCCCAAGTTTTTTTACATCCCTAGCTATTCCTGTAATTTGTTCTTCTGTTTCCACTGAGCATGGTCCTGCAATTAATGCAATCTTTTTTCCACCTATTTTTTGTCCATTTACATCTATAATCGATGCCTCTGGATGAAACATTTTATTTGCTTTTTTAAATGGTTCCTGTACATGCATTACTCTTTCAACATTTCTATTAGCTTCAATTTGAGATGAGTCTATCTTACTAGTATCACCAACTAAACCTAATATAGTTAAATCACTTCCAATAACTTCATTAACTGAAACCCCTCTTTTTTCAATCATTTCAGTAAGTTTTTTTCTATCCTTCTCACTTGTGTTTTGTTTTAAAATTACTATCATTAATTTTGCCCCCTTTTTATAAATAAAAAAAGCCCACCTATTTTGATGAGCTTCTAAATTTACACTTATATTTTTGTTTGTTAGAATATAGTGAATTTCTAAAGATTAAATTTATATACTCAAAACTATAGAACTATTCTTTTTTTCATACACAAAATAGCCAGCGCTAAAATAAAAGCCCCAGAATATAAAGTAAAAAAAGCTATAAAATTTATTTCTTAGTTCTAAAGTTTCTTTTTTCATTTTTAACCCTCCAAATTTCCATTTTATTCCTTTTATTTAAATTTAGTCTATCATAATACTTTTATTTTGTCAGTATTTATATGAATTTTTTATTATTTTTTTATTTTTAAAAGACTGTATTTTCATTTAGTATGACAATACAGTCTTTTTAATAATTAATTTATAATATAGGTGAAAGTAATCTTGTAATTGATTCTAACACTTTTAACGTTATGCTTCTCTCATTATATTCTTTTACACTTATCTCTCTTGATTCAGTTAAATCTCTCTCAAAACTCTTAACTACTTTGCTTGAAATTTCTTCATCATATATAAAAGAATTCACCTCAAAATTAAGTCTAAAACTTCTTATATCCATATTAGCAGTTCCTATACTAGACACCATTTCATCTACTACTAAAACTTTTGCATGAACAAATCCATTTTCATAATAAAACACTCTAACACCTGCTTCTAATAATTCACCTATATATGAACTAGCTGCCCATGCCATAAATTTATGATCTGGCTCTCCTGGAATAATTATTTTAACTTCCACTCCTGACAAAGCTGCAATTCTTAAACTTTCTATCATTGTATCATCTGGTATAAAATATGGTGTTGTTAAAAAGATATTCCTTTTTGCATTAGTTATCATCTTCACATACGCATTTTTTATATACTCCTCATTATGATCAGGTCCACTGGTAACTATTTGTATACCCACATCTCCACTATTTAAATCACCTTCATATATAAATTTATCAAGCTCTGTAATTTCCTTATTAGATGCATAACACCAATCTAGTACAAATCTTTCATTTAGATCAATAACTGCATTTCCTCTTATTCTAATATGCGTATCTCTCCAATTACCTATCTTCTTATCTCTTCCTAGATACTCATCTCCAACGTTAAATCCACCTACATATCCATATTCACCATCTATAACTACAATCTTTCTATGATTTCTATAATTTACACGTGTATTTATATGAGGTAATATTCCTGGAAAAAATACTGCAAACTCTCCTCCAAGCTCTAAAAATCTCTTAAGCTTCTTTTTAGTCATTCCCCTAGACCCCATTGCATCAACTAAAAGTCTTACTTCTACACCTTCTTCTAATTTTTTTTCAAGTGCCTCTATTATTTCACTTCCTATACTATCTTTCTTAAAAATATAATATTGGATGTTTATATATTTTTTAGCATTTTTTATATCTTCTAATAAAGACTTAAATTTATCTTCTCCTCTATCAAAAACTTTAACTTCATTTCTACTTGTATATCTTGAACCACAATTGTTAAAATTCATTTTCATTAAATCTGCATTTTCACAATTATATTTTTTTAAATCTAATCTATCAAATTTCTGAGTTTCTAAAACTTTTTTCTTATATTCATCTATTATTGATTTTTCCCTAAATAGTTTTTGTCTGCTGAAATTTTGTCCTAATAAAACATATATTATAAATCCAATCCCAGGCAATATTATAAATATTAAAAGCCATGCCCATGTTGTTGTTGGATTCTTTCTTTCTATAAATATTAGTGATAATGAAAATATAATATTTAAAAATATTATAATAACAGTTAACCAAAAAGCATGCATTATTTTACTCCCTTTCCTCTATTTCTCTATCATTATACACATTTATCATTATTTTGTAATTAAAAAATCATGTAGAATCTAATCTACATGATTTTTAATCATAGTTATATTTATGATTATAAAGTTTATGACAATTTAACTACTGTTACTCTTGTTAAACAATATTTTAAACTGCATCTTGCAGAATTAATTAATTCTAGCTCTAGTTTTTCACAGTCTAGCATACTTACTATAGCAGAACTTGCCAAATTTACTAGACAACCATTTCTATTTATTTCTCCTGCTGCTATTCCTATTGGATTATCATTAGCTAAAAGTCTTATCTCTGCTAAAGCTCCACCTTCACCTAAAGCTGATGTTGAAAAATTAACTAAATATGAACCTCTTTGAAGCAACTCTATAATACATGAACCCTCTCTATGAGAAATCGATGTTCCACTTAAAACAAGATTACTACCTAGATTAATTGCTGATTGTCCATTCACTGTTTGACAAGAATCTGAACAAATATAAATATGCTCTATGCTTGTACATTTTCCACAATCTCCCTTCGGCCCCCTTGGTCCTTCTGCACCTTTTTCTCCTTGTGGTCCTCTTGGCCCTACTGGTCCTTCTGGTCCTTCTGGCCCTTCTGGTCCTTCTGGTCCTATTGGTCCTTCCATTCCTCTTGGTCCTTGTGGTCCTGTTGCTCCATCTATTCCTTGAAGCCCTTGTGGTCCTATTGGTCCTATTGGTCCTTCTGGCCCTTCTGCTCCTGTTGCTCCTGTTGCTCCTTGTACCCCTTCTGGTCCCTGTGGCCCTTCCATTCCTTGTATTCCCTGTGGTCCCTCTGGACCTTCTGGTCCCTCTTCTCCTTGTGGTCCTTCTGGTCCCATTAATCCCATTGGCCCTTTTGGTCCTTGACAGCCTTGATCCCCTTTATCTCCTTTATCTCCTTTATCTCCTTTTGGTCCTTTTGGTCCCTCTGGACCTATATCTCCTTGCGGTCCTTCTGGTCCTTCTGGTCCTGCTTCACCTTGTATTCCTTGTGGTCCTATTGGTCCTTTTGGTCCTACATCACCTTGTGGTCCTTCTAATCCCTGTGGTCCTTGTGGTCCTTGTACACCTTGTGGTCCTTCTGGCCCTTCTGCACCTTGTGGTCCTTGTGGTCCTGTTGGTCCTCTTAACCCTTCTGATCCTTGTGGTCCTTGCATCCCTTGTGGTCCTTCTGGTCCTTGTGACCCAACCGGTCCCTGTGGCCCTCTCTCTCCCTCTGGCCCTTGTATTCCTTGTATTCCTTGTGGTCCTACTGGTCCTGGAATTCCTCTTGGCCCTTCTGGTCCTCTTGGCCCTTCTGGTCCTTGTGCTCCTTCTGGCCCTTCTGCTCCTTGTTGACCTATATCACCTTTTAAACCTTTTGGTCCTTGTGGCCCTGTTGGCCCTTCTAATCCCATTTCTCCTTTATCACCTTTTGGTCCTTGAGTTCCTCTTACGCCTTGTGGTCCTATTGGTCCTTTATCACCTTTTAGACCTTTTGGTCCTTGTGGTCCCTGTGGCCCTTCTGGTCCTTCTGGTCCTTCCGGTCCTTCTAATCCTGGACATCCCTGTGGTCCTGGACATCCCTGTGGTCCTTCTGGTCCTTGCATTCCTTGTGGTCCTATACACCCTTCTGGTCCTCTTGGCCCCTCTGGTCCTCTTGGTCCTTTACAGCTTTCATTACATCCACAAGTATTTTCACTCTCACAAACTAGTTTAATTAATGGTCCATTAGTCTCTCCTGATGATGCCAATAAAATTTCACCGCTTGCTTTTTCTGAAATCATTATTGTTATTCCATTATTTTGAATTGTTCCCTCACTCCATCCTTCTACCAACTCATTTATTTTTATAGAAATATATTTTCCTACACAATCTTTTGTAAGTATTATGTTTTTTTTAAATAAAGTAGTCATTGGCACCGAAGTATACGTTACTGTATTTGGATTAAATCTTGTATTATTTCTTGCTATGTCTATACTAACACTTTTACAACTTCCATTGATTTTCTTTACAAATAATTTTAACTCTGCTTCAACAATTTTGCATCCACATACATAATCTGGTAACTCAAACTTTATTAAAGTGTTTGCTATTCTATCATTACAATTACACTCGTCATATTTTCCTACTAGTAAAAATAATTCATTACCAAAATTATCATTTGGATAATTTGATGAAACAAAAGTATCACAATTTGTATAAATATTTTTGCTAATCACAATGCCACCGCCTTTTTATAATTCAATATATATTTATAATGCTAATATATTTATGTACTACTCAAATGGCTACAAATTATTTCAGTTCCCTATCAATCTTTCTTTTAATCCATATATATTTTTTATCTACTAGTCATTAATTTTAAATATAGGCTACTATATTTTATTTTTCTTGTTTAAATTTATATTTGCACACTCATTATTCTTACTTTTTTTAATTTTTTTGTTATTTTTTATATTATATTTTCATTTCTTTTTGAAACTTGTTTTAAACTTAATTCATTTCCAATATATAATTTTACATTTTTTTCCTTATGTTTAGTTTATAATTTATCTGTATTAATTATTTAGGAGGATTTATGAAATTAAAATTCATTTTATTTATACTTATTTCTAATTTAAGCTTTGTTCTTACATCATGTAGCTCTACTACCCCAAAACCCTCTATAGAAACTTCAGATAAAGAGCCTGTGGAAGAATTAATAATAGAACCTATAATTAAACCTATATCTAAAATAGATACTAACTATCTATCTAAAGATAAATTATCATATTCTAATATAAATAACTTTAAGGATGTAGATGAAATTATATTTGATAATAATTACTCTGAAATTGATGGTATTCTAACTTTTCGTGGGAGTAATTATAGAACATCCCCATCTTTTGGCACAATTTCTGGTACAAATAATAAACTTACTAACTCTTGGACATTTAAAACTTCTAGCAGTTCCTGGGGAGGTGGTGCTGGTTGGACTGGACAACCTTCTTTAATACGGTGGCCTGAAGAATTAAAATCTAAAATGAATCTTTCATCTGATTTTAAAAATAAAAAAGATGCTGTTGAGGTTATTTATGCATCATTAGATGGTAATATTTACTTTCTTGACTTAGAAACTGGAAAAACTACCCGTCCTAAAATTCATATTGGAAATCCTATTAAAGGAAGTTTAAGTATTGATCCACGTGGATTACCACTCCTTTATGTTGGTGAAGGTATTAATGAAAATAACCCTCTTAGTTTCAATATTTATAGTTTACTAGATGGAAAAAAACTTTATGAAATTGCTGGTAATGATAAAGATGCTACGCGTGGATGGGGCGCTTTTGATTCATCTCCACTTATCGATAAAGAAACTGATACACTTTTTGCACCTGGTGAAAATGGTCTTATTTATAAATTAAAACTTAATTCAAAATATGACTCAAAAAAGAATACTATATCTATAAATCCTAAAGTTAGTAAATATAGATATAATCTTGGCTCAAAACCTGGCATAGAAAGTTCTATGGCTGCTTTTGCCAATTTAGGTTATATTGCTGATAACAACGGCTTCCTTCAATGTATTGATCTTAATAATATGAAACCTGTTTGGTATAAAAATCTTTCTGATGATACTGATGCTACTCTTACTATAGATATAGAAAATGATAATCCATTTATTTATGCTGGAAATGAAGTAGATATTCAAGGTGCCGTAGGCTATTGCAAAATTAAAAAACTTAATGGTTTAAACGGAGATATTTCTTGGGAAAAATCCTTTAAATGTGAATCACTTTTAGGACCTTCTCCTGTAAACGGTGGAATGCTTTCAACACCCGCTGTTTTAAATGATACTGTAGTTTTCTCTCTTTCTAGATATGGTGGATTTAATAGTGGCTTATTAGTAGCCTTAGATAAAAAAACTGGAGACATAGTTTGGGAGAAAAAACTTGATAATTATGCTTGGTCTTCACCAACAAATTTTAAAAATGAAAATGGTGATGAATTTATAGTTCAAGGAGATTCTGTTGGAAATTTATTTTTAATAGATGGTAAGACTGGAAAAACTTTAGATACACTTGCACTTGATGCTAATATTGAAGCTTCACCTGCTATCTTTAATGATACACTTGTTGTAGCTACAAGAAATGGAACTATTTATGGAATTAATATAAAATAAGACTTGATTCAGGTGGAGCTTCAACTCTATCTGAATTTCTAGTCGAATTTATCTGATAGATTTTAAAAAAAAGGAGGCTAAATCTTAGCCTCCTTTCATATTATCTGTTTCTTTGTTGCTTTCTAGCTCTTCTACAATCAGGACATCTTACTGGCTCATTTTCAAACCCTTTTTCTTTGTAGAACTCTTGCTCTCCCTCAGTGAAAACGAATTCTTTTCCGCAATCTTTACATACTATTGTTTTATCCATAATAAATTCCTCCTTATTTAAAGACTTGATTAAAATTTATAAATTCTCGAAAATAAGGAGAACGTTATAATTTACCACATCTTTAATTAAATATATTTCACTTTCACTTTAACAGATAGGATTTATTTTTTCAATACTTTTTCTCTAAATTTTCAGAAAGTTTCAAATTTTATAAAATATTTCTTATCTCTCTCATGAAAGCTTTAATATTATTATATCCACTATCCTCTTTTTTTATTCTTTTTACAATAGCACTTCCTATAATTACTCCATCTACTTTATCTCTAACATTTAATACAGTTTCTTTATTTGATATACCAAATCCTAGTAATCTTGGAAGTCTTGTTTTCTCTTTCACACTCTCTAAATATTCCTCTATTTCTAAATCCATATTTGTTCTTTCACCTGTTATTCCATTTACTGATACACAATAAATAAACCCACTGCTATTTTCAACAATTTTCTTTATTCTTTCTTCTGATGTTCTAGATACTAATGGAATATAACATTAAAATATGTCATAACTACTATAGGTATTTTCACACTCTTTCTACTTTCTTCTATCCTACCTATTACTTTTCTCCATATATTTATCTATAGTCTCCATATCCTTATCCCATCTTCCAGATAAATTAACTATTACAACACCCTCCTTATTTAAATTCCCTTTTAACTTCTCTAAATAAGCTAATCCTCTTCTAGCGTAATTCCACCAACTCCACTTTCTGATATAACAACCTTTCCTTTTGGTATTCTTTTTAAAAGTTTCTCTGTTGTTTTTAAATTAACCTTAAAAGTATCTAAATTCCTATTATTTCAACATCAGAATCAAGTGCACATTTAAGTTCTTCTTCATTATGAATTTCTACAATTACATCAAGTCCTATTCCCTTTGCTATATTGCAAAACTTTGAAAGCTTTTTTCCTAAAACTGCTCCTATTAACTGAAACAAGACTTTCTGGTGATGCACCTATAATTGAAAAATCCTTATATTTTATTAAAAACATATATGGAGAAGAATTTTCTTCTCCAAGTCTTCTATACAATTCAAAATCTTCATCTATATCTAAAATATTTTTTGATATTCTAATTTTTATATCTCTAAAACTTTCCCTTTGAGCTTTTAAAATTTCTTCATATCCACGCTTTTCTTCTTTACTTATATTAGTCACAAAACTTATTCTATGAGTAAAAGCATCATAACAAATGTACTCATCACAAAAAGAAAACCTATAATTCTCACTTTCTACAGTATCCTTATTTTTAAAGCATAATCTGTCCTCATATTTTTCAGTGATATCATAAGATAAATATCCTATAGCTCCTCCTTTAAAATGGAAATGATTTGTTTTTTTTAAATTCTTCCTCTAGCTCCTGTCTAAGTTTCTCTATTTCACTAAGTTCATTTCCAATTACTAAACATTTAGTTTTTTCTCCAATAAATAAATACCTTCCAAAATGCTCATTCCTACTTCCACTTTCAAAAATAAATTTATTTTTTCCATCTAATCCTTTATAAATATTTATAGGTGTTAAATTAACCATCTTTTAAAAACCTCTCCTTTTTGTTAAATTCTCTAAAATAATAAAAAAAGTCACTTCATCCCTAAAAATGGGATGAAGTGACTTCCTATGCCACCCATTTATGTAATTTAGATAAATAAAAAAACTTTATTCTAATTTAAAATAAAGTTTTTATTTTATATTCATTTACTTATTAAATGTTTCCTAAGAATAAAATAAATTTTGAGTAAAATTAAAGTTTATTTCTTTATGTACTACTAATTTTTAAATTTGTACTTTCTAAAACCTCTGGTTTCTCTCTTGCTAAAATTATTACTGCTGCAATAATTAATAGCATTCCTAGAATAGTATCAATTCCTATAGGTTCTCCAAAAAATATAAAACTTGCTATTATCCCTACAATAGGTTCAAAAGTTCCTAATATCGATGTATTAGATGGTCCGATATCTTTTATTGCCATCTGTAAAAATACTATTGCCAAAACAGTAGATATAATTGCAATTCCTATATATGAAACTCCAATATTCATATTAATCTTAAAAACAAGGTCTCCCCTTATCATTCCAAATATAAACATTATAATACCAGCAAATAGCGATGTATAAAAAGCTATAATTATACCACTTAAGTTTTTTATTTTATCACTTCCCATTGCAAAAACAGTAGCACCATATAACACTCCTGAAAGAAGCGCAAGTCCTACTCCTCTTATATCTACTCCTCCCTTTTCAGATGCAGATAAAAGAAATACACCCACTATTGAAATAACTAAAGCTATAGTTTTTCTTTTAGTAAACTTCTCTTTTGCAAATAAAAATCCAAATATACATACACATAATGGATAGATAAAATGAATCCCTGTAGCAAGTCCTACTCCTATATATTCATAGGAATCAAATAAAATTTCTGTTGTTAATGTATATCCTATTGCTCCCACTAAAATTAATAGAACAAATTGTTCCTTGCTTATTTTTAATGACTTACCACTGATCTTGATAATTACAAATAAAATTGTTGCTCCTAATAAAAATCTTGCAGCTAAAACCGTTGTTGGATTTGAACCTCCATCATATCCAATCTTTGCAAATATCCCCAAGAATCCAAAACAGACTGATGCAACAATTGCAAAAATTAATCCCATTGCACTTTTCACAAAAATCACTTCCTAACTCTAATCTCCACCTTTGTATTATAGACTCTTTATTCTTTTATTCAATGGATAATTTTTAAATTTTGTAACTAATCCTAAAAAATTCAGATAGAATTTAAACTCTATCTGAATTTTTTCATTTAATCTTCAATTTTTATTTGTTCCACAATTGAATCTTTAACTATTTTATTTACTCCTACTGTTGTGATTCCTTTTAATAAAAGAAGAATAGCCAATATACATGCTATAGTTTCTATAAATGGAAAACTATATACTGCAAAGGTTGCTCCCATAGCATTCATAAATATTTTTACTGATATAAATGCTAGAATATTTCCTAAGACTACTCCCACAATTAAAGAGATTCGCATTTTTAATATTCCTTCCCTTTGAACCAACTTTTTAATTTGAATATCTGTTACTCCAACTCCTCTTAGCATTCCAAATTCTCTTCTTCTAAAAAGAATTTCTGATAATGTTGAATTAATAAATCCCATTAAACCAATTATAGCCACTACTCCAATAATTGAATATCCTAAAAGCTCATAACTTCTTTTTTCTTCTTTCAACTGGATTAAGGTATCTTCAAAGTTTTCTACCTTATCTATATTTTTATATTTCCCTGTAATTTTTTCTATTTTTTCTGCTACCATCTTACTTTCTTTTTCACTTGTTTTCACTAAAATTTTTCCATAATCCTTTGTGTTTTCAAAAACTTTTGAATCATTATAAATATATATTCCTTCTGCATATACTCCTTTTACTACTGGCTCACTTAATATAGCCCCTACAGTAACTTCAGTTTCTTTCCCCTCCTTATCTTTTACTATTATCTTATCTCCTAATGCATACGGACTAGTATTATGACTCATATATACTAATGCTTCTCTTCCCTCTTTAAAGCTTTCTTTATTAATTTCTCCAAGTACTATTTTATCTTCTGCTTTTTTTAATATTTCATCTGTTATTCCTAAATATGCTTTTCTAGCTATACCTTCAGTTTTTTCACCTATAATCTTTAAAGGGACTACCTCATTTTCTATCTCATCTATCTTTTTAAGTATCTCTTCATCTATATACTCTCCATTTAAAATTCCTTCAAAACTTAAATTCACTTGTACATTTTCTATAAAAGTATCCTGAACCATCTTTTTAATACTCATACTTTTAAATATAGTTGCAGTAACTATAAATAATGTAATTGATAAAGTCATTGATATAATAGTTATTCTATTTATCTTTTTATTCTTTTTTATATTTCCTTTCGCAAGTTTATCTATAAAATCTTTTCCTTTTATTTCTTTCTTTAATTTACTTCCTTCTATTCCTGTAAACTTACTTGCTTCTATTGGTGATAATTTTGATATTTTAAATGCTGGTACTAATACTGAAATTAAGACAGTTATTAAAGAAACTAATATTACAAATATAAATACTATTGGATTTAATATAAACCTTAAATCTTCTTCAAATTTTATTCCAATCATTGTAGTTTTTGCACCAATCATCCCAAATATTGCTCCAAGTGGAATACCAATTACTGATAAAAATAATGCTTCATATAAAACTATTTTTCTAACTTGTTTTCCTGTTACACCTACTGTTAATAATAAGCCTACTGCTTTTACTCTCTCTACAAGCATTATATTAAAAATGTTATATATTATAAATATTCCTGAAATAACTACAAGTAATCCAATTAAAATATATGGTATTATTTCTGAGCCATTTATATCTTTAGATACCATTCCTTCATTTATAAAGATATCTTCTACATCTCCATTTATTAATAATCTTATATTTTCAAAATCCTCTTCATAAGTTTCTGCTTTTATAAGCTTTATTAACCCCTCTTTTTTTCCACCAAGCTCTTTTGCTAAATTTTCACTTACAAAAACTCTATAAAAATTATTATCACTTACTGTATATTTTTTATTTTCTACAATTCCAACTATTTTTAATTCTTTATCTAAAAAAGTTATAGTATCTCCAATTTTTTTATTAAATTCTTTTTCATATAAATTATCAATTACACATTCATTATTTTCTAGATTTATCTTTCCACTTTTTAATTCTAAATCATAATATCCTTGTGCAGTATTATCATAATAAGCATACTCTATATCACTTTCACTATTACTTTCCATATAAGCTAATATTCTAGTTCCAAGACTCTCTACATTATTGTGAGTCTTTATCTTTTCTATATCTTCTTCATTATCTATAATAGCAGCCCCATAAAACCCACCATCATATGCCTTTGAAAAATTTCTACTCATTAAATTATAACTATAAGCATAAATTCCTACTGCCATTAAAAACGCTGTTACTAAAACTATTGTTAAAATACTTATTATATTTTTCTTTTTTCTAGATCTTATATACCTAAGTGCAACCCATCTTTCCATATCCCATTCCTCCTATTCAAATATCTTTCCATCTTCAATTCTTAAACTTCTATCTCCTTGATGTGCAATTTCATCATTATGAGTTATTAGTACAATTGTTTGGTTATATTTTTTTGAACAAGATTTTAAAAGGCTCATAACCTCCTCTGTATTTTTACTATCTAAATTTCCTGTTGGCTCGTCTGCTAAAACTATTGATGGTCTTGTAACTAATGCCCTTGCAATAGCCACTCTTTGTTGTTGTCCTCCTGATAATTGATTTGGATATTTATCTTTCTTTATCCATATACCAAGAGATTCCATTATTTCTTTCACAAACTTTTCATCTGGATTTTTTCCATCTGCATTTATAGGTAACACTACATTTTCATATACAGTTAATACTGGAACTAAATTAAACCCTTGAAATATAAATCCTATATTTCTTCTTCTAAAAATGCTAAGCTCATCCTTTTTTAAAGTTTGAATATCACGTCCATCTATAATGATTTTTCCACTAGTTGCATAATCAAGTCCTCCTAATAAATGAAGTAATGTTGATTTCCCTGAACCTGATGTTCCTACAATAGTTACAAACTCTCCTCTTTCTATACTTACATTTATATTATTTACTGCAACTACCTTTGTTTCTCCCTCTCCATAACTCTTTACTAAATTAATTCCCTCTAATACCTTCATTCTTAAATTCTCCCCTACATTTTTTATTTTAAGCTTTCTATATTTTTATTCTAACCACTTAAAATAACATAAAAATAACAGCTAAAATAACAGTTTTGTTATTTTAGCCTTAATCTATTAAATGCTTATATAAAGTTACAATAAAAGTACTTCCCTCTCCTACCTTACTTTCCACCTTTATATTTCCATTATGATCTTCAATTATTTTTTTACTTAAATACAATCCAATTCCAGAACCTTCTTCATTTCTAACTTCTTCACTATAACTTCTATAAAATCTTTTAAATATTTTATCCCTATCTTCTACCCTTATACCAAAACCTCTATCCTTTATTATTATTCTAATTTTTGTTACTTCTATTTCTAAGAAAATGTCTATCTCTTTATCTTCTAAACTATACTTAATACTATTATCTAAAATATTAATAATAGCTTCACTAAACCACTTTCTATCATGCTTTAAGTTACCTTCATCAAACTTTAAAATATTTATAGTAATATTTTTTTCTAAGGCTTTTCCATAAACTGCATTTATACTATTTAAAAGTGTTTCACTTATACTGTTTTCTTTTTTATTTAAATTTATAGACTTAGATTCAAGTGTAGATAATTTTATAAGACCTGTAGTTATCCATTCCATTCTATCTATATTCTCACTATTTGCTCTTAAAAATTCATCTCTTTCAAAATCATCTACATATCCTTCTAATATAAGTTCATTATTCATTTTTATTCCTGCAACTGGAGTCTTTAATTGATGTGATAATTCACTTAGTAATTCTCTTATTCTATCTCTTTCTTCTTTTAATTTTTCTTTTGCTATATTCAATCTTAAAATTACTGTATTTATATTATGATAACAAAGACCTATATCTCCTTCTTCAATTTCACTAAGAGGCTCCATATTCTTTCCTTCAATAACCTTCTCTAAGGTTTTATTTATCATCTTTAATTTCCTTAAATCTCTATAAAACAAAATACATATAACAGAAAACAATATTACACTTACTAAAACCAAAACTCCTAAAGTCACATTTTTAATTTTAATAAAAGTTTTTCCTATCCACTTATTTTGAATATTCATCCCTTCAAAATAACCATACTTGTTTAAATACTCTAAACCTTTATAAACATTTTCTTTAGAAATTTCTTCATTCAATACATTTTTTATTACTTCATCAATATTGAAGCTACTACCTTCCATAGCTCCAATACAATTTGCATATTTTATAAGCTCCTCTGTTTGATATTCTTTAAGTTTATAATTAATAAAAATATATCCAAATAATACTACTCCTACTATACTAATAAAACTAATTAATATATACTTATCAAACCTCTTTTCTTTTTTCATAACTTATTACATCCAAAAGACCAAAGATAACCCAGTCCTCTAATATTTTTTATATATTCTGGATTTTTAGGATTACTCTCTATCTTTTCTCTAAGCCTTTTTATATTTACAGGAACTACATTTTTATCTACAAACTCTACTTCTTCACTCCAAACAGCATCTAATATTTGATCTCTACTTAAAACTCTTTTTCCATTTATCATTAAATATCTAAGAAGTAAAAATTCCTTTTTGCTTAAATAAACTTCCTCATCATTTTTCATAACCTTCATTAATGCCTCATCTATCGTAATCTCATTTGAAATAAACTTTCTAGATACCTCTTCCTTTTTACTTCTTCTTAAAATCGCATTTATTCTAGAAATTAAAACCTTAATACTAAAAGGCTTTGTCATATAATCATCTGCTCCCATATCAAGGCCATTACTAATATCTAAATCTGAATTTTGTGCTGTTAAAAAAATTACAGGAATATCAGATACACGTCTTAAATCCATACAAAATTCAAATCCACTCTTATCAGGTAAATTAACATCTAAAACAATTACATCAACCCTTTTAGAAATCAATACTTCCTCAGCATCTTTAATATAATTAACTCCACTTACTTCAAAGCCCTCTTTCCTTAAAGCAAAGCTTATCCCCTTATTTAAAGAAATATCATCCTCAACCAATAAAACTCTCATAAATTCCCCTTTTATATCTCTTGCCAACTACTATTTTTTATAAAATATTCAACATTGCTATTTGCCCTACTTACTATATCTTCTTCATACCCCATAAACTCTAATATTTTTATAGCATTCTTTGTCTTTGATGCTCCTTCTTTCAACTTATAATCAAATTTTATCTTATTATCTTCAATCTTTTCTTCAAAGCTATAATTTTCAAAACTATTCTTTAATATATAAGTTAATTCAATATCATGAGTTGCTCCAAAACAAATACAATTTTTCATATTTCCAAGCTTATTCAAAATTTCTGATGAAGCTGCTATTCTTTCCAGTGTATTTGTACCTCTTAAAACCTCATCAATAAAACATATAAAATTTTCGCTCTTAAATTCTAATATTCTCTTTATAGATTTTATCTCAGCCATATAATAACTATCATTTGACATAATACTATCACTTAAAGCCATAGAACTAAAAATCCTTAAAACTGGAATCTTAAATTCTCTTGCAAAGGCAAAATTAAAGCTTTGTGCTAAAACTACATTTAATCCTATACTCCTTAAAAAAGTACTTTTTCCTGATGCATTAGATCCTGTAATTAATACTCCATTATTTCCTTCAAAACTATTTTTTACAGGATTCTTTATTAATGGATTATAAATCTCCTTAAATTTTATTTTCTTTTCTTCAATAAATTCTGGTATACAATATTCACTTAAAGTTTCTGTAAAAGAAGCTACTCCAATTATTGCATCTAACTCACCTATAAAATCATAAATAAGTCTAATACCTTCACGCTCTCTTAAAATAACTTCTTCAATATCACCATAATTTACTACATTTTTCAATGTTAACATTGCGATATACTCAGAAATAATATCTGTATCATTTCCCATATTCACTTCTTTACTACCTATATTCTTCCTCTTTAAACAAATAGTTTTATCTATTGCCTTTTCAACGTCCTTATAATACTCATTTATCTCTTTTATATTCTTAGAGTAAATCTTTTTAGCATTTAATATCATATTGATTAAATACACATAATCTTGCATCCTATACTCTAACTTTTTCTCAACTCTCATATGAATAATAACATTTGCAGTTATATTTAAAACGATTAATAAAATAAATATTGGATTAAAAAAAGATAATACTATTAACGGAATAGGTAAATATCTTAATATTTTAAATAATTTAAAATTCATCTCATATGCTTTATTTTCTTTCATAAAATAATCAGAAAGCATTGCTGAATTTTTTCTTCCAAGACATCTAAGTTCTAAAGAAATATCTTCTCTTATCTTTTCATTCTCTTTAAAAAACTGAATTAAAAATTTCCTTTTCTCCAAACTCTTCTTATTAAATTCTAAGATTCTAAGGGATTTATATAAATACTCACTTCCAATGCTTGTATTAGTATTTCCCATAAGCTTAAATATTTCATCCATATTAAAATCATTCCATGTTATATTATCTAAATAAAATCCTTCATCTTTTGAATTTAAAAAATAGCTTTTTGTATTATCTCCATGATTAAGATAATCTTCTTCAATATGTTTTCTTTTTCCATAAAGATTTCTTATATTTTCTAAACACCGTTGCTTAAATTTATATTTTGCAAAACTTCCTCCAATCATTACTCCACCTAGAATAACAATTACATAAATAACATAAATAAAAATACCATCCATACATCCACCTCTTTTCTCAAATTATATCTCACACCCCATTTTTTGTAAATTGATTATATGTAAATAGAATTTAATTAATATTTAAATTCTTACCTTTAATACTCTATTAGTTAAAAATATCTAGCTAATTACTAAATAAATTTAGACATAAAAAAAAAGAACCTAAAGGGGTTAGGTTCTTTCTATATTTGGATGAATGTTTATAGTAATTTTTAAATGGACAATTTAATCACTTTCTAGATTTAACCTCTAGTTAAGACTAAATTTATAAAGTATAAATACTTTATACGGGTATTTTAAACATATCTCTATCGCCTTAAAATACCCAGTATTTTAACTTCTATGCAAAATATCTATCTAATAAACCTTTGAAAGCTCTTCCGTGTCTAGCTTCATCTTTACACATTTCATGAACTGTATCATGAATTGCATCTAAGTTTAATTGTTTAGCAAGTGTTGCTAAATCTTTCTTTCCTTGGCATGCACCAAACTCAGCATCAACTCTTGCTTGTAAATTAGCTTTAGTATCAGCCACTACAACTTCACCTAACATTTCTGCGAATTTAGCAGCATGCTCAGCTTCTTCAAATGCTATTCTAGTGTAAGCTTCTGCTACTTCTGGATGTCCTTCTCTGTCTGCTTGTCTAGCCATAGCTAAATACATTCCAACTTCAGTACACTCTCCCATAAAGTTAGCTCTTAATCCTTCAATTACTCTTTCGTCAACACCTTGTGCAACTCCAATTCTATGTTCATCAGCCCAAGCCATTTCTCCAGCTTGTTCTTTAAATTTATCAGCTCCAACACCACAAACTGGACATTTTTCTGGTGCAACTTCTCCCTCATAAATATAACCACATACTGTACAAATAAATTTCTTCATTTAAAATTCCTCCTCTTATTACAACACATATATTTTTTTATTTATATTTAATTTCCTAAAGCTTTCAAAACCTAAAAATTTAAATCTTAAAAGCCTTAACTTAATCTTTCGTTTTAATCTATACTTATTTTATAATAATTATTATTAATTGTAAATACCTTTTTAAAAATAATTTTTATTAATTAGATTTTGTTTTTCACCTTTAATTAAAAACTCCAATTTCACATTCTTAACTAAAAAAAAGTACCTATGAAATATTCCTACATTTCATAGATACTCTTCTATTAAACTTTGTTAAATTCTATGCAAAATATCTGTCTAAAAGACCTTTGAAAGCTCTTCCATGTCTAGCTTCATCTTTACACATTTCATGAACTGTATCATGAATTGCATCTAAGTTTAATTGTTTAGCTAATGTAGCTAAATCTTTTTTACCTTTACATGCACCAAATTCAGCATCAACTCTTGCTTGTAAGTTTGCTTTAGTATCAGCTACTAAAACTTCTCCTAACATTTCTGCAAATTTAGCAGCATGTTCTGCTTCTTCAAAAGCTATTCTTTTATAAGCTTCTGCTACTTCTGGATGTCCTTCTCTATCAGCTTGTCTTGACATAGCTAAATACATTCCAACTTCTGTACATTCTCCAGCAAAGTTTGCTCTTAATCCTTCGATTACTTTTTCATCAACACCTTGTGCTACTCCAACTTTATGTTCATCTGCCCAAACCATTTCTCCTGTTTGTTCTACAAACTTATCTCTTCCTGCTTTACATACTGGACATACTTCTGGTGCTTCCGCTCCTTCAAATACATATCCACATACAGTACACATAAATCTTTTCATTATAAATCCCTCATTTCTTTTTATTAATTACATCTTTATTTTAGCACTATTATCCATTTATTTTTCTTTTCATTGGTATAATTAACTATTTATTTACATAAATAAGACTTTCAAATACAAATAGAATAATTACATATTTTCTAAACATACAAAAAAAGATTCAAACCAATTAAAATAGAGATCTTAGATATAATATCTAAGATCTCATTTTTTATCTTCAAATTTAATTCTATTATTAATAATAAATTTATGCTATTTCTCAATAAAATCTATACACATAAGTAGTATTGTTTTATTTGGTTAATTATCTGTTTTGCTTCTTTTGATTGTGCTTTTGGAACTTTGAATGATATAGGTGCTGAATAAGGAATACCATTTGCTGTTACTATTGTATTTCCCTCTACACCTATTTTTATATCAACATCCAAATCGAAACTTCCTGCTGTTTCAAAGCTAACGCTTTTCACATTTTTTCTTGGAAAAAATTTAGTTTCAACCTTTTTTCCTGTTACTCCTTGTACATCAATCATATAAATTCCTAAATTAGTTAAAATAATTGAATCTCTTATAAATTGGTATGATGCTATAACTGATTCACTTGGTAATAAAAAATCATCTAATAGACTTAAATTTGCTCCCCCTGATGTTCCTTTCCCTGTAAGCTTGTCATAAAAACCCATACTATACCCCCATATATTCTATATTTACTTTAAATAAGGATACTCTATTTCCTTATCATCTATATTATATAGTATATAATACATTATACAAAGTTTTTTTATTCTTATTTTTTAAAGTTTTTTAATTTTTATTTCTATATTAATGATATTTTAATTTTTATACTAAATAGCATTTAAGTTATATTTTCTTATTTTTCTGAATAAAAAAAAGCTATACTACCGTATAGCTTTTGGTGGCTCACCGGGGAATCGAACCCCGGACACCATGATTAAAAGTCATGTGCTCTACCGACTGAGCTAGTGAACCATATTGTTGGCAGGGATAGCAGGATTTGAACCTACGAGTGCCACAGTCAAAGTGTGGTGCCTTACCGCTTGGCGATATCCCTAAACAATGGGGTGGACGATGGGACTCGAACCCACGACAACCAGAACCACAATCTGGCGCTCTACCAACTGAACTACGTCCACCAAAGTTTGGTGCGTCTTAAGAGATTCGAACTCCTGGCCCACGCCTTAGAAGGGCGTTGCTCTATCCAGCTGAGCTAAAGACGCATATGGAGCGGGTAGTGAGAATCGAACTCACCTTTCCAGCTTGGAAGGCTGGAGTATTACCGATATACGATACCCGCA